>JABFRG010000869.1 GCA_013141295.1 Polyangiaceae bacterium | reverse complement strand
CCCGTTCCACGTGGTGCCGCCGGCGGCCGACGCCTCCGCCGCGCCGCTGCCGCCCGGCTCCGATGCGGCGTGGCTGGAGCCGTGCCCGGACGCGTGGCTCGAGGGCAGCGCGCCGGACCCGGGTGCTCTCTACGCCCTCAAGGAGAGTGTGGCGCTGGCCTTCGTGGCGGCGCTGCAGTGCCTCTCGGCGTCGCAGCGGGCGGTGCTCCTGCTCTGCGACGTGCTCGGGATGACCGCCGAGGAGGCGGCTTCCGCCCTCGGCACCAGCCCGCCCGCGGTACGCAGCGGTCTCCATCGCGCCCGCGTCGCGCTCCGGGAGCGCGTGGGCAGCGCGGACGCGAACGTCGTCGATGCCACCTCGGAGGTCGACCCGATCCTCCTGCGGAAGTACATCCAGGCGTGGGAGACCCTCGACCTCGACGCGTTGGTCGTCCTCCTCGCGGAAGACGTGACCGTGTCCATGCCCCCGTCGTCCACATGGCTTCGAGGCGTGACGGCGGCCCGCACGTTCCTCGGTGGCCGCCCGTTCGTGTCGCTCGTCGGGGCGACGCGGACCCTCGTCCCGGTGGGCGCCAACGGGCAACCAGCGGTGGCCTTCTACGTGGGCGGCGAGCTCCATGCCGTGCACGTGCTGCGGCTCCGCGGCGGACGCATCGTGGACATCGTGCACTTTCGCGACGAGGCGAGCTTCGCCGCCTTCACGCTGCCGCGCACTCTCGGAGCGAGCGTCGCCGCGACCGAGGATGCGGGGCGCGCCCGTGCGGTCGCCGACTTGCCCGCCGGCGTGGTGCTCGCCACGGTGGTGCTCGGAGCCGCGCCCGAACGCGTGTTCCGCGCCCTCGCGTCCGCCGAGATCACACGATGGTGGGAGCGCCCCGGCGTGTTCGACACGCGGGAATGGCACGGCGATGTGCGCACCGGCGGGCGCTGGTCCGCGGCCGGAGAGGCCCGCGGCGGTCATCGCTACGTCATCGAAGGAGAGTTCCTGGAGGTCGATGCCCCCCGCAAGCTCGTGCACACCTGGCACCGGCTGGAAGCCGCCGGCGCCCCCACCACGGTGACCTACCTCCTCGAGGCCGACGGCGCGGGAACGCGCCTCACCTTGCGGCACGGAACGTTCACCGCCCGCGCCACCTGCGAAGGTACGGCGCTCGGGTGGGAGACCAGCCTGGAGCGCCTCGCGGCGTATCTCTCGCCGTGAGCTACGACGAAGCGCTGGCGGCCCGCGTGCGAAGGCTGCTGGAGGGAGCTCCGCAGACGGTCACCGAACGGAAGATGTTCGGGGGCATCTGCTTTCTCGTGGGCGGCGCCATGTGCTGCGGCGTCCTCGGCAGCGATCTCATCGTCCGCGTGGGCGCCGAGCGTCACGCCGCAGCGCTCGGCTCGCCTCACGCCCGGCCCTTCGACTTCACCGGTCGCCCGTCGACGGGCATGGTGTACGTCGCACCGGCGGGCGTGCGGACCGTCGCGCAGCTTCGCAGGTGGCTCGAGCGCTCGGAGGCGCTGTCGGGAAGCACGCGGAGCTGACGCCGCGGCGGCGTTGTGTCATCGTGACACGGTGAACGGACGCCCGACCTTCCCCGCGCTCCTGGCCGTGGGTCGCAAATTCGCGCCCTGGCAGGACCTGTATCACTGGCTGCTGCAGCGCTCCTGGCTGACGTTCTTCGGCCTCATCCTGGTCCTGTTCGTGCTGCTGAATCTGCTCTTCGCCTGCACCTACTGGGTGGCGCCGGGCTGCATCACCGGGACCACCACGCACAGCTTCGAGGACTGCTTCTTCTTCAGCGTGCAAACGCTGGCGACCATCGGCTACGGCACCATGGCGCCGGCCACCCGCTACGCGCACGTGATGGTCTCCTTCGAGGCGCTCACCGGCGTCATCAGCACGGCCCTCATCACCGGCCTCACCTTCGCGAAGTTCGCCCGCCCCACCTCGCGCGTGCTGTTCGCCGACAAGATCGCGGTGGGTACCCGCGACGGCGTGCCCACCATGTGCTTTCGCATGGCCAACTACCGGCAGAACACGGTGACCGAGGCGCAGCTGCGCATCATCTTGCTGGTGACCGACTACACCCGCGAGGGAGAGGAGCATCGCAGCCCCATCGAGCTCAAGCTGGTGCGCGATCGCAGCCCCACCTTCATCCTCACCTGGACCGCCATGCACGTCATCGACGAGAGCAGCCCTTTCTACGGCGAAGACGCCATGGATCGCCTGCGGGCGCGGCGCGCCGAGATGTACGCGCTCCTCACCGGCGTCGACGAGACCTTCGGCCAGACGATCCACGGCCGCTTCTACTACCGACTCGACGACATCGTGCAGAATGCACGATTCGCCGACGTCATCACCTTGCTCCCCAGCGGTCAGCGGCGCATCGACTACACGCGCTTCCACGACGTGGTGCCCATCGCGCCCAAGCCCGCCGCCACTACGTGACCAGCTTGCGCGGCAGGTGCGACGTCTCGTTGTAGGAGGCGACGCCCATGTCTCCGTTGTCCTTCACCACGATGCGGGTGATGCCGGTGTGGTTGGTCCCGAGCTGAATCCAGCGGCGGACGGCAATACCGAGGGCACGGCATACGAAATACCGGATGATGTTCCCGTGGCACACCACGAGCTCGGTGGACCTTCGCACCGGCTTCTTGAAGAACCGCTCGAAGGCCGCTTCGAAGCGCGCGCGATCCTCGGCGATGGACGCCGCGGTGGCAGCGTAACCTTTCAGCTTGGTTGGAAAGCCCTCCCGCAGGAGCGGAGACGCGCGTCCGTCCATCCGAACTCCAGCCCCTACGAGGGCGGCGGTCTCGAGGGCCCGCGGCAAGTTGCTCGTGAACATCCCATCGAACGACGCCCGCGCGAGGAACTGACCGGTTCGGCTCGCCTGCTCCCGTCCGAGGCGGGTCAGCCGCCCGTTGGTGGTATCGGTCGTGTCGTACTGACCATGGCGCACGAGCACCACGAGGCGGCGATGCGGTTTGGCGTTGGGCTGGCGTTGGTGGCGTTGGGATGACATCGCCCGGACCGAGGAGGGTGTGTGGGATGACGAATGTGGGTTTGTGGTTGTGCGATTTGTCTCGCCAACGCGGGTCGACAGGGCGACACTCCATCCTATCGCCCCGCGTGCAGTGGTGTCGATCGTAACGAGTCGTGCTGCCCTTCGAATGGCGTCACGCACAACATTGCGGGCGCAACGATCCATTGGGTAACATCGAGCTATGAGACTTCGTCCGAGTCCCGACTGGGAACCGATTTTCGCCGCCCTCGCCACGCTGAAGCGAGAGTGGCCCGCCCGCGGCTGGAGCTGGGACACCCGTCTCGTGTGCGTCACCAGCTCCTTCGCCGGTGAGTTCGTGGAACCGGCGCGCACGGCGCTGAAGAAGGCGTTCCAGGCGGAGTACACCTCGAAGACCCTCACCACCGCGCACCCGTACCTGCAAGAAGTGGCGGAGCGAGCCGGTGGCGTTCGCGCCAACCAGGCGGCCTATGCGGCCACCCCCGCGCCCATCGCGCACCTCCTGGTGTTCGGCCTCTGGTGGCCGTGGAACGATCAAGAGACCATCAGCGTTCGGGTCGGTATCGCCAAGCTCGAAGCCAACGACGATCCGTACCCGCGCTTTCGCGAGATCTTCGGCGTGAGCGTGTACTGAGCGATGGCCGGCCTCGATCTCGCAAGGCCGTTCCACCCGCTGCGCATCGCCATCGCGACCATTTCCGATACGCGGACCCTGGAAAATGACGGTTCTGGCGCGACCCTCGAGAAGCGGGCGCGGGAGGCCGGGCACACGGTTGCGTCGCGCGAGATCGTGCGCGACGACCGCGCGGCCATCGTCGCGGTCTTGCGAAAGACGCTGGCCCGCGAGGACGTCGACGTCATCCTGACCACCGGCGGCACCGGCGTCACCGGGCGCGATGTCACGCCCGAGGCCTTCGAGGACGTCTGCGAGAAGATGATCCCGGGCTTCGGCGAGTTGTTCCGCTGGCTCAGCTACGCGAGCATCGGCACGTCGACGATCCAGTCGCGCGCCACCGCCGGCGTCGCGCAGGGCAAGTACCTGTTCGCGCTCCCGGGCTCTACCGGAGCCTGCATCGACGGCTGGGACAAGATCCTCGTCTTCCAGCTCGATAGCCGTTACCGCCCGTGCAACTTCGCCGAGCTGCTCCCACGTCTGCAAGAGCGATAGCCTCGCTCAGCGGAACGCGGCCTCGCACAGGTGGACGAGCGCCGAGGCGGCCTCCGGCGCACGATGGGCTTCGCCGCGATCGGCGTAGCGCATGCCCACCGCTTCGATGGCCGACACCAGCGCGAAGATGGTGAGCTCGTCGGGCGGGCGGCTGAGCACTTTCTCGGCGTAGGCGTGGGCGAAGCCCTCGAGGAGGAGCGACGAGAAGCGCTGCAGCACCATCTCGCGACGCACCTCGTGCTCCGGCCCCAGCGCGCGAATCTCCCGGAAGAGCACCCGCGCCAGGCTGCCGTTCTCGGCCACGAGCCGCAAGAAGGCCTCGACGCCGACCCGAAGCTTGCGCCCGCGGTTGGGCTCCGCCTGGGTCGCGGCCTCCACCGTCTGGAACGAGACCTGGGCGATGAAGCTGTGGAGCTCGAGCAAGAGCCCGCGCAGATCGTCGAAGTGCTCGTAGAACGTACGACGGCTGATGTTGGCGCGCTCGATGACGTGCTGCACGGTGGAGCGCCCGAACCCGCGCTCGCTGAACACCCGCGCTGCCGCCTCGAGGATGTGCGCCCGCTGATCGCCGCGGCGCTCGGTGGTGGAGCGCGAGCGGTCCCAGCGTCCGGTGCGCGAGGCGGTCTTCTTCGGGATGGCCTTGGTCTTCTTCACGGCGAGCGCCGGTTCTACCTCACCGGCGCGGGGGATCGGAAGGCCGCAAGGCGACAGAGGCGCCCTCGGGCCCAGTTGCGGCGCGCCGGGCAAAAAGTGCTATAGGGCAGGGCGTGACGACCCCCGCCCACCAGCGCCTGCGCGCCCTCTATGGCGAAAAGCCCACCATTCTCGCGCCTCTGGAGGACGTGAGCGACGAAGTCTTTCGGCGCCTCTGCCGGTCCCAGGGCGCCACCATCACGGTCACAGAGTTCGTGAACGTGGAGGGGCTCCTGCGCGGCTGCCGCAACGCCAAGCGCAAGATTCGCCTGGCCCCGGACGACACGCTCACGGCCATCCAGATCTACGGCTCCGATCCGGAGCGCCTGGCCGAGGCCGCGCGCTTTGCGGAAGCAGCGCAGCCGCTGTTCATCGACGTCAACTGCGGCTGCTGGGTCCCGAAGATCGCCGGCCGCGGGGCGGGCGCGGGCTGGCTCCGCGATCCGGCGGCGATGGTGGCCATGGCCAAGATGGTGGTGGAGAGCGTGTCGCTCCCGGTCACCGTGAAGACGCGCATCGGATACGGCCCCGAGAGCGAGATGCCCATCGTCGATCTCGCGCGGCGGCTCGAAGACGTGGGCGTCTCGGCGCTCACCATCCACTGCCGCACCGCCAACATGGGCCACTCCGGCGCCGCCGACTGGACCTGGGCCGCCAAAGCGCAATCGGTGGTGAAGATTCCGGTCATCGTCAACGGCGACGTGAAGAGCGCCGACGACGCTGCACGCGCGCTGGAGATGACCGGCTGCGCCGGCGTCATGATCGGCCGACGCGCCATCGAGCATCCGTGGATCTTCCGGGAATGCCGGGCGCGGCTCGATCGCGGGGAGTCCATCGCCCTCCCCTCCCCCGCCGAACGCATCGCGCTCTGTCGTGAGCACTTGAAGGCCAACGTGGCCCAACGCGGCGAGCCCTTCGGTGTACGCTGCACGCG
>JABFRG010000334.1 GCA_013141295.1 Polyangiaceae bacterium | reverse complement strand
CTCCAGGAGCGCACCGTGCGCGCGGTCGGCAGCAACGCCGAGGTGCCGTTCGACGCGCGGGTCATCGCCGCCACCAACCGCGACCTCGAGACGATGGTCGAGGAGCGACGCTTCCGCGAGGACCTGTTCTTCCGGGTGAACGTGATTCAGCTGGCGGTGCCGCCGCTGCGCACCCGGGGCCCCGACGTTCTGCTCCTCGCCAACGCGTTCCTCCAGCAGTGTGCGGCGCGCGTCGACAAGCGCATCGTCGGGTTCGCGCCGGAGGCCGCCGAGCGCATTCTCTCGTACCCCTGGCCGGGCAACGTGCGCGAGCTGCAGAACTGCGTCGAGCGCGCGGTGGCGCTGGCCTCGTTCGACAAGATCACCGTGAAGGACCTGCCGGAGCGCGTGCGCGCCAATCGCGGCGGCACCCCCATCGCCATCGCCGAAGAAGACGCGGTCGATTTCGTCTCCCTCGACGAGCTCGAGCGCCGCTACGTGCTGCGCGTGCTGGCGTCGGTCTCCGGCAACAAGAGCGCGGCCGCTCGCATCCTCCGCATCGAGCGCAAGACGCTGTACCGCATGCTCGAGCGCTGGAGCCCGGCCACCACGGCGGCTTCCGCATCGGCGAGCGCCTCCGCGGGCTCCACCGGCGCGACATCCTGAAGGCCTCGGGCTGAGGCCTGAAGCCTCGACCACGCCCACCCCTTTGGGCGCCGAGCTATTGACTTCCGTTCAATAGGTGGCAAATTGCCCGAACCGAGCAGGATCCGTTTCCGGACTCCCCCGGAAGGAGCAAACTCATGAAGATGAACGCCGCCACTCCGAACACCGCAGCGCAGGGCGATTCCATCGTGATCATCGGGACCGGCTTTGCGGGCCTGGGCATGGGGATTCGCCTGAAGCAGGCGGGCATCCACGACTTCGTGATCCTGGAACAAGCCTCCTCGGTGGGCGGCACCTGGCGCGACAACCACTACCCGGGCGCCGAGTGCGACGTGCAGTCGCACCTGTACTCGTTCTCCTTCGAGCCGAACCCGGGGTGGTCCAAGGAGTTCGCGGCCCAGAAGGAGATCCTCGGGTACCTCGAGCGCTGCGCCGAGAAGTACGATCTGCTGCCGCACATCAAGTTCGCCACCGAGGTGGTCTCGGCGCGGTTCGACGATCGCGCCGGCATGTGGGACGTCGCGACCCGTGGGGGCGAGACGTATCGGGCGCGCGTGCTGGTCTCCGGCTGCGGTGGCCTCAGCAAGCCCTCCATGCCCGACATCCCGGGCATCGAGACGTTCCGCGGCAAGCTGTTCCACTCGGCCCGCTGGAACCACGAATTCGACATGAACGACAAGGTGGTGGGGGTCATCGGCACCGGCGCCAGCTCGGTGCAGATCGTCCCGGCGATCCAGCCCGCGGTGCGACGCCTCGAGGTGTTCCAGCGCACCGCGCCCTGGATCACGCCCAAGCCCGACCGGAAGATCACGCGCCGCGAGCAGACCCTCTTCGCGCGCTTTCCCCTGCTGCAAAAGGCCGCGCGGGTGAGCCAGTACTGGCGCCGCGAAGCGCTCGCGGTGGGGTTCGTGAAGCAGCCCAAGGTGCTGAAGGCGCTGGAGCCACTGGTGCGCTTCTACATCGAACGCGCGGTGAAGGATCCGGTGCTGCGGCAGAAGGTGACCCCCGACTATCGCCTCGGGTGCAAGCGCATCCTCCCCACCAACACGTACTACCGGGCGCTCCAGAAGCCCAACGTGGACCTGGTCACCAGCGGCATCGAGGCCATCGTGCCGGAGGGCATTCGTACCAAAGACGGACAGACGCACGTGCTCGACGCCATCGTGTGCGCCACCGGATTCGAGGCCGCCGAGGCGGTGGCGCCGGTGCCCCTGCGGGGCCGCGGTGGCAAAGACCTGGAGCACGTGTGGCTCGACGGCGCCGAGGCGTATCTCGGCAGCACCGTCGCCGGCTTTCCGAACTTCTTCATGATCGTCGGTCCCAACACCGGCCTCGGGCACAGCTCGATGGTGTTCATGATCGAGTCGCAGATCGCCTACACGCTCGACGCCATCCAGCAGATGCGCCAAAAGCGCCTCTCGACGGTGGAGGTCAAGCCCGAGGCCCAGGCCGCCTACAATCGCGAGATTCATGCGCGGCTGGCAGACACCGTATGGAACACCGGCTGCGTGAGCTGGTACCGAACGCGGAGCGGAAAGAACACCACCCTGTGGCCCGGCTACACCTTCGAATTCCGCCGACGGACGCGCGTTTTCGACCTCGAGAGCTACGAAGTGGTGCGGAAAGACGCCGAGCGCGCGGTCCCGGCTCCAGCCTACGCATCCGCGAATAATTAGCGCAAGCACACAAGAAGAGGGCGCCCGGCCCGTCTCCGACTATGGTGGGGGCCGATGAGCGCCCCGTTTCTTCACCGAGTTCTGGAAACGCCCTCCTACGGGTGGGAGCGCGACGGAGCGTTCTACAAGCCGACGACCCGCGAGATCATGGCGCATTGGTGGACGCGCATGAACCTCTTCCAGACCCGGAAGAACTGGCTGCCGGTCACCGGCTGGGTGTGGACGCTGGCGCTCGCGCCGTTCCTCGTCCTGTTCTTCACCAAGTTCTTCTCCTGGACGTACCTGTTCGTGGGCCTGGCCTACGCGCTGGTGGGCCTCGGCACCGTGAACATCATGTGGCTGCACCGCTACTGCACCCACCGCGCGTTCGCCTTCTCGCACCCGTTCTATCGCTTCGTCATCCGCAACCTCACGCTGCGCCTCGTGCCCGAAGAAGTGTACGTGGTGTCGCACCACGTACACCACGCGTTCACCGAGCAAGCCGGCGACCCCTACAACGCCTACGGCGGGCGCCTCTACTGCTTTCTGGCGGGCGAGCTGCACCAGCCGATTCGCCGCGATCTCTCGCCTTCGGACTACAAGCGCGTGGTGCAGATGGTGGATCACACGGGCGTGATCCCCAACAGCTACGAGCAGTACCAACGCTGGGGCTCGGTGTGTCACCCGGCGCGCCTCTACGCGCACTTCGCGCTGAACTGGGCGTTCTGGTACGGCGCGTTCTACCTCATCGGCGGCCACTCGCTGGCCTGCGCCATCTTCGGCATGTCGGCGGTGTGGGCCATCGGCATTCGAGACTTCAACTACGACGCGCACGGTTGCGGGAAGGACAAGCGGGTCGACGGCGTCGACTTCAACCGCAAGGACATCTCCATCAACCAGTTCTTCGCAGGCACCGTCTCCGGCGAGTGGCACAACAACCATCACATGTTCCCGGGCGGCGTTCGCTCCGGCTTCCTGTGGTGGCAGCTCGACACCGCCTACGGCCTCATTCTCCTCACCAAGCTCTTCGGCGGCATCTCCTCGATGCGCGACTACAAGTCGCGCTTCGTCGAGCGCTACGTGGTGCCGTACCAGGAAGCCAAGCGCAAGGGCATCGCCCTCGAGAACGCCAACGACGGCGACGACGCTGTGACCAGCCGCGAGGCCGCCATCGCCGAGGTCGAGACCATCACGCCCGAGACTTCGTCACCTTGAAGTAGTGGCGGGTCTTTGGCCAACGCCTGCCGACTGAAGGCTCCGAATCTAGAGGCGCAGTCCCGTCCGTTCCGCAACCGTACTGCGCGGTCCAGAATTGGTCTATGACTGCGATGTGGAAGTCTCCCGCGTATGCGAGAAGTGCGGCGCGAAGCATGCCTTCTTCGTCACGGTCTACGAAGGCGATCGCGCGCATTCGGCCGTCTCCGAGACCATCATGCTCTCGTGCCGGAAGTGCAAAGAGCCCTTCTTCGAATGGGACGACAAGGACGGGGATTCATTTACCTTGCTCTTGGAAGATGACCCCATGTGCGCGGACCTTCGCGCGCGCGCGCGCGAACGAGAGCGCCGCGCCGCGACAGCCGTGCACCGCGACGGTGCGAGCGACGACCGGGCGCCACACCTGAAGGCACTCGTCATCGCCACACTGGTGGCCGCGCTCCTCATCTGGGCGTGGCTTCGCTGTTGATGCCTACGCCGGCATCGCCGCGAGCGTCGCAGGTGCTTTGCCTCACGTCGAAGACCGCCAGCGGCGTCCCATCCGGCGCGGCGTAGCTCAGGCGAATGGTCACCCCGGCCGCGAGCATCGACCGGTTCTCGCTCGGCTCGTCGCACAGGGCCTGCGTGACGCCGAACTGCTGCGCAGCCTTGTCGAACGTGAAGCTGCCTCCATCCGCTGGGCCGTGAAGCCGATAGTTGACGACGAAGAGGTTCGGTCCGTACGAGGTCGAGAGGAGCGTGCCCCCGGGAACCTCCGCTGGCGCTTGCCGATTCACGCGGGCCGACATCTCGGCCAGGTCGACCGGGTGACGGTACGAGATCAGGTCTCGGCCGGTGGCCTTGGTGTACACGACCGCAAACGCAACCAGGGCCGCGATGGCGATGATCCCCCCACGCTTTTCCTCCGCGCTCATGCTTCGATTGAACAATAGCCACCCCCTCCGACACGAATCGACGCCCCGCCATGTTCGCCGAAGCCGCGGCGAAATGCCAGGGCGCGCCGCTCACGATCACGCCGAAGACTTCGGCACCTTGAAGTAGCGGACGTTCGCCAGGCCGCAGGTGCCGCAGGTGACGCGACCGGCATCCACCACGTCCTCGCCCAGGCGCACCTCCGAGAAGGTCACCTGCGCCGGCGTCGGCCGCACGCCGCAGCTGCACTTGCGAGCGGCCACGCGAGCCACCGCATCGTCGCGGTCGCGCACCGGGCTCGCTTCGAGAGCCGTCTCGCCCCCGTACCGCAGCGCAGAGCGGCGCCGAAGCACGCGACGCGCCGGAGGCCCGACGATGGCCGCCAGGATGACCAGCGCCACGAACCCGATGGGAACGAACATCCAGCGCGGCGGCGGCGCCATCTTCGGCGGCGCTTTCACGGGAGGGGCCTGCGGCACCGGCTCGAGGGTCGGCGAGAGCGCGTCGATGACCTCCGCGACTCGTTTCGCGTGCTGCTCCACGTCTGTGGCGTCGACGCTCTCGCGCCGAGCACGGTAGTCGAAGAACAGGACCAGGTGATCGGGCAGCGCCTCGCCGGAATACTGGAACGCGAACGCAGGCGTCTCCACCGCGATGGCGTCCGGCACCTGCAAGGGCGCGCCGAAGATGCGCACCTCCTGCTGCACGAAGGCCGGGTACTCGAGCTCCAGCGGCGTGGTGCGGTGCTGGTGCGACGCCGACGAGAGCAGCAAGCGAATATGCGTGGCCCGCACCTCGAGACCGCCGCTCGCAGCTTCCGGCAAGCGGTAGCTCTCGCGAACGACGAGGACGTTCTTGGTGACGTCGTCGCTCACCGCCAGCGAGCCCACCCGCTCCGCCTTCGGGTACACCGAGGCCACCTGCTGCAGGCGGTGGTGCTCGAGCTTGGTTCGCGGCACGTTGGCCAGATCGTCGCGCATCGCCGAGGCATCGCGACCCCGGTACGTGGTCTCCGACTCCAGCGTCGCGTCTCCGCCACTCACCCGCAACGTGTCCACCACACGTGTCAACGGCTCGGTGCCGATGGCCTCGGCGATCTCCGAGAGATCCTTGGTCTCTCGGCCCACGACGAGCCCCACGCGGTAGCGCAGTGGGTCCTCCCCCAGCGGCCCGAACTCCTCGGAACGCGTGGGGTCGACCCACACCTCGCGCCCGTCCACCGCGAGGCGGACCACCACGTGATCGAACGCCGTGGGCGCCGGAAGCGCGGCGCGCAGGTGAGCGCGAAGATCGGTATTCACCAGGACGGGATCGGCAGCGATGCCCAGGCGCCGCAGCATGGTGACGAGGAGGAGCGTCTTGTCCTTGCAGTCACCGAAC
>JABFRG010000251.1 GCA_013141295.1 Polyangiaceae bacterium | reverse complement strand
CGGCAAGGCCGCCCACGCGGGCAATGCCCACAAAGAGGGTGCCAACGCCATCTGGGCGCTGGCCCGCTTCGTCGACCGGGTGCAGGCGCTCACCGACTACGCCCGCGGCGTCACCGTGAACGTCGGGAAGATCACCGGCGGGCAGTCGAAGAACACCGTGCCCGATCAGGCGGAGGCGCTCTTCGATCTGCGCTTCGAGACCCAGGCCGACGCCGATGCCCTCATCGCCGGCGTGCGCGCCGCGGCCGAGGCCGCAACGGCCGACCTTCCCGGCACGCGCATCGAGCTCGAGGGAGGTGTGGCGCGCTTGCCGCTGGAGCGAACCGACAAGAGCGGGGCGCTCCTCTCGGCCTACGGGGCGGCGGCCCTGCGCTCGGGGCTGGGCAATGCCGAGGCGGGGCTCATCGGCGGCGGCTCCGACGCGAGCACCTCGCACGCCATGGGCATCGCCTCCATCGACGGCCTCGGCCCGCGTGGCTCGGGGTTCCACACCAAGGACGAGCAGATCCTGGTGGCGTCGCTCCTCTGGAAGGCCCAGGCGCTCGCGCGATTCTTGGCGACGCAGCCGCGGGCCGGGGAGCGCCGCGCGTGAGCGAGCTCCTCCGGTATTTCCACCCGGTCCTTCCGGCCCGGAAGCTCGGCAAGAGCCCGGTCAAAGTCTCCTTCGACGGCAAGGGCTTCGCCTTCTTCCGGGACCACGAGGGCCGCGCGCGCGCGCTCCTCGATCGCTGCCCGCACCGCTTTGCGCCGCTCTCCGCGGGCCGCGTGCGCCCGGATGGCCGCTTGGCGTGCCCGTACCACGGCTGGCACTTCGACGGCCAAGGGCGCGGCAAGAGCCCTTCGCTACCGCAGCTCACCAACTGCGACGTCCAGGCGTTTTCGGTGGTGGAGCAAGACGGCTTCCTCTGGCTGGGCCGCGAAGGCGCATCGATGCCCACCCACGAGACGACCGGCTACGAGCTGGCCGGGGTCTTCGCCATGCGCTTCGACGCGCCGCTCTTCGTCGCCCTCGACAACTTCTGCGAGGACGAGCACACGCCCTACGTTCACACCTACCTGGGCTGGCTCGAACGCGACGTCTCGACGGTGGAGTTCGAGGCGGAGAACGGCCCGGATTTTACCCGCGTTCGTTACCGTGCCCGGCAGCGCCCGGCACCGATAGCGCGCCTGGTGGGCGTGCGCAGCGGCGACTGGTTCCACAACGATTGGGTCACGCGCTTCGATCCGGTGTGCACCACCTACGAGATCTTCTGGAGCTCACCCGAGACCGGCGAGCGGCGCCCGCTCTCGCTGCGGGTTCCGGTGTACTTCGTGCCGCTCGACGAGCGGACGACCCAGCTCTCCACCGTGGTCTACGCGCGCTCGGACCTCGGGCCGCTGCCGCGCCCGGTGATGGCGCTCTTGAAGAAGCTGGCGCTGGGCCTGGTGTGGAACGAGTTCAAGGACGACCGGGCCTTCGTCAAGCACGTGAAGGATACACCCTTCGAGACGAAGGGCATGCGCCTGGGAAAGTTCGACAAGCCGCTCATCCACAACCACAAGCTGCTCGAGCGAATCTACTGGCAGCGCCCCCAAGATTCGACTCCACCCAAGGCAGACGCTCCCGATGCGTCGTAAGAGCATGGCTCGCCGCTGCATCGTGCTCGGGCTCGCGGCCGCCTTCCTCGGCTGCCCGCCCCACGAGGACTACACGCCGCTCATCGAGATATCCCCCGGCGCCGCGGCGCGCGGATGCCTCATCCCCTCGCACTGCGCCCCGGCTGCGGAACCGGCCAAGGCCGCCCGCGCCACCGTGCACGTGCTGCGGCCGGGCGAGGAGCTCGGGGGACCCAACGCCGTGGGGCGCCCGGGTGACCTCATCCTGCAGAACGACGAGGTGGCCTTCGTCATCGATCAGCTCGGCAGTAGCGCGGGCTTCGCCGAGAGCGGCGGAAATCTGGTGGACGCCGCCGACGCCAAGGTGCGCAAGGACGAGCTCGGCCAGCTCTTCTCCTACTTCGGTACCTTCCCGCGGCAGGGCGTGTACACCGAGATCTCGTCGCGGGAGGCGCCCGACGGGTCGGCCACGGTGACGGCGGTGGGCCGCGAGCTCTACGAGCCGCAGGTTCGCGTCACCACGGTGTATGCGCTGCAGCCGGCGGATCGCGCGCTACTCCTCACCACCACCCTCGAGAATCGCAGCGATCATCCGGTGGATGGTCTCTCGCTGGGGGACGCCGTGCAGTGGGGCGGCGCCGAGAAGTTCGCGCCCGGCAAGGCGGTGGGCTTCCGCGGCGACTCCAAGGGGCCGTTCGTGGGCGCCATCGGCGCGTTCACCAGCTACGCCATCACCTCCACCGAAGGCGAGATCGTCTGCCAGAGCGGCGGATCCTGGACCGACACCTTCCAGTCCAAGCTGGCCCGCCTGGCGCCCAAGCAAAGCGTGACCTATACACGCGTTTTTCTCGTGGGCGAGCGCCCGGATTCGTCCAGCGTGGTGTCGGAGCTCATCCGCGCCGGCGGCGGCGAAGTGGGCCATGTCGCGCTCAAGCTGGAGGACGCAAACGGCGGCGCTTTGCCGGTGGCGGTGGGCAGCAAGGCGGTGTTCAGCAGCGAAGGCGGCGGCGATCTCTTCAGCCTGGTGGCCACCGCGATCGGGCCCACCTTCGAGGGCGACGTTCCGCTGGGCAAGCTCCGGGTCCGCTTCGAAGGCGGCGGCGGGCGCCGGGGCCTCGGCGATCCGGTGCCCATCACCGTCGGGAAGAGCAGCGTCGCCACCGCGACCCTCCGGGCTTCGGCCGCCGCCGCCGCCTCGTTCTCGTGCGTCCAGGCCGGCACCACCGAGCCCTCACCGTGCAAGATCACCGTCGAGGGGCTGGGCGGCACCAAGCCGCCGGACTTCGGGCCTGCGCCCAACGCCATCGCCCGGAATCAGGTGAGCACCGCCAGCGGGCGAGCTCGGGTTCCGCTCTCTCCCGGCAGCTACCGCTTCACGGCGTCGCGCGGCACCGAGTACGAGCCGGTGGTGCGCGAAGCGACCCTCGCCGACGCCGGTCTCTACGAGGGCACCTTCGAGCTCGCACGGGTCGTCGACACCCAGGGCTACGTTGCTGCCGATTTTCACCAACACACCATGCTGGGCGCCGATGCGCCGGTCTCCACCGAGAGCCGCGTGGTGTCGAACGTCGCCGAGGGCCTCGAGGTGGCGGTGTCCACCGAGCACAACACGGTGGCCGATCTCGCCCAGGTGGCCAAGCGCCTCGGGCTCGATAAGCACATCGTCCACCTCTCGGGCGTGGAGATCACCAGCGACGCCAATCGCGCGCCCTTCGGGCATCTGAATGTTTTTCCGCTCCCGCTCGAGCCGAACAAACCGCGGGGCGGCGCCCCCGTGGTGCGCGATCGCCTGGCCTCGGACCTCTTCACGGAGATGCTGGCGCGGCCGGAGCGACCCATCCTCCAGGTGAACCATCCGCGCAGCGGCAAGACCGGCTACTTCGAGCTTCTGGGGTTCGACGCGCGGCGCGGCGTGGGCACCGGGGCCGGCTACGATGCGCGCTTCGACGTCCTCGAAGTGTGGAACGGCCACGCGGCGGAGGAGCGCGATCGCGTCATCGAGGACTACCTCGCGTTGCTCCGAACCGGCCACCCGGTCACGCCCACCGCCAACACCGATACCCACGGCGTGGTGGGTCAGGAGCCAGGGCTACCGCGCACCTACGTGCGGATGGACGACGATCGGATCGCCGGTTGGGACGCCTCGCGGACCGCCGCGCTGGTGACGAGCCTGCGCTCGGTGCGCGACGTGGTGCTGACCGACGGCCCCTTCTTGCGCGTGACCACCGAGGCCGCCGGCGGCAAGCCCCGGAGCCCCGGCGCCGTGGTAAGCGGCAAACGTGTGCGTGTGCGCGTGCATGTAGAATGCACGAAGAACGCCAAGGTCGAGCAGGTGGACCTTCGCTTCGCCAGCGGGGCGCCCACCCTCAGCAAGCCGGTGTTGCTCAAGGAGGCCACCCGAAAGGGCGAGGGCCCTTCTGCCGCAAAGGTCCTGTCGGCGGACCTCGTCTTCGACGTCTCTGCGAGCGCCGACGACGCCTTCGTGGTGATCGGCAAGGGCCCGCAAACGCTGGCCCCGCTGGCCGCTTCGCCGATAGGCGACATGCCGATCTTCGCCATGACCAGCGCCACCTTCCTCGACGCCGACGGCGACAAGAAGGCTCTGGGGCTGTGACGTCGCTCCGGAGGCGCGGAGGCGCGAGCCTCAGCCAGTGGCTTTGGCGATGAGCTTGGAGAGCTCCGGGCAACACGCGTCGTAGCGAAGGTCGCCGTTGCCGGCCTTGTCGATCTTGACGCGCACGTCCTTGGCTTCGCCGCCGTGAGTCGGGCACTTCACGCCCTGGAGCTTCTGGCCCAGGTCCTTGCCCATCTGCGTGAGCGCGGCCCGCACCCGGCTGTCCTTCACGTCCTTCGCGGCCACGTCCTTGCCCTGGATCCAGATCGTCACCTGAACGTCCACCATCGCGGAGCCTCCTTGTTCGAGGCTATGCAACCGCGCGCCGGCTATCAACGCCGGATGGCGCGCCGTGGTAGAAACGCGCCCGTGAAGACCGCCCTGATCCTCGCCTATTCGGGTTGCAGCACCTGCGCCAAGGCCCTCGCCTGGCTCCGCGCCCACGACGTCGCCGTGGAAGTGCGGCCCATCGCCCTTGAGCCCCCCACACGCGCCGAGCTCCGCCGGTGGGTGCCGGCCAGCGGTCTGCCGGTGCGCAAGTGGCTGAACGCCAGTGGCCAGAGCTACCGCGCGCTGGGCAAGGCCGACACCGAGGCCGCCACCGACGAGATCTGGCTCGAGCGTCTCTCCGCGGACGGCAAGTTGGTGAAGCGGCCGGTGCTCGTGGTGGACGGAGGGAGCGGGGAGGGGACCGTGCTGGTGGGGTTCTCGCCCGATGCGTACGCGGCGCTGCACTCCAGGCTCGCCTGACCATTTTTCGCGCGCGCGCGAATCCTGTTGCATGGGCGTCATCGGTCGCATAGGGTGCGCCGCAGTTCGGGGCGTAGCGCAGCCTGGTTAGCGCACTAGACTGGGGGTCTAGGGGTCGGTGGTTCGAATCCACTCGCCCCGACTATTTGGACCCCCGGAGCGTGCTCATCCGCAGCACGCTCCGGGAGCCATCTTCGCCGTCGCGACGGTCGCGTGTCAGCCGCTCCCGCGAACCCGAGAGCCCGTGGTGGCCAGGGCTGCGGTGAGGATCGATCTCGCTTCGTCGAGGCGCGCATGGCTCTGCTCGGCGCCCGGCCACAGCAGCGTGAAGCGACCGCGTGCGTACCGGAAGCGAAGGTCCTGCCCCAGGTGAAACGCCTGGAGCCGCGTGCGGATCTCCGGCGAGAGCACGCGGTCGGCCATGGTGGTGGGCGTGGCGCGAATCCCGAACGCCGAGTCGAAGGCCTCGTCTCCGGAGGGAATGGCGCCGGCGCGACCGCGAACCACCGTGAGCTCCACCAGGAGCGGAACCTCCGGGACGATGCTCGCGCGTGTGTGCAGCCGGCCGCGCACCCGGACGGTGGCGATCTCGTGGCCGCCCCCGCGCAGCACGCCCTCCACCAGCGCGAGCTCCCGGCCGCGCGCGTAGGCCGCCCAGCACGAAAGCCAGGCCCGTTCGTCGCTCTTCCGGAGGACCTCCATGAGCACGAACCCGCCGATCACTGCCAGCAGCGTGACCAGGGAGAGGGGGAGGAGGAGAAGCTCGAGGCCCATGCTGCGTGCCTCGATACGATGCCATGCCGCAGCGGCGGCTGCAGGGTCACGTCACCTTTGTCGAATTTTGGCCC
>JABFRG010000286.1 GCA_013141295.1 Polyangiaceae bacterium | reverse complement strand
TCGGCGCCCTCCGTGGACCGAACCAGCGCACCGGGAGAAAGAAGAGCGCGAACCTTGCGAGGGCGAGCAGCACGGTGCCGAACACCGCCACCGAGAGCTCCAGCATCGTGAACGCGGACACCAGCGCCAGCGTGGGGCTGAGGACGTGCTCGCGCGCGATTGCGCGCACACCCGCTGGCAGCACCGCCAGGACGCCCATCACGCCATAGAGAACGCGCGGCGGAATATGCGGATAGACCCGCCGAAGCCAGCGAGCGATGAACAGGTGCGCCAGCGAGGACACCACGAGCAGACCCAGGAACAAGCGCACCGGCGCATCATACGCCCGTCGGCGTGGTTCCATTCCATCATTCCCGTCAGCGGTAGGGGCCGATGTGGTCGCCGGGGCCGCTGGAGTCGGCGGAGAAGCGCTGCACCAGCGCCACCACCTCGTCGAGGAGCGCGAGCAGCTCCCGCTCACTGCCGATGGCCCAGGTGCGAACGGCGATGGCCCCTTCCGGGCCGAGGTAGAAGCTCGCCAGTGACGCGCCGAGGGCGCCCAGGCGCTCCCGGAGCGCGGCGTCGTAGAGCAACATGCGCGCGTACGACTGGTCGCCCCGGGCCGCGCGCACCAGGAAGCGATCGTCGAAGGCGGAGTCGCCCACCAGGGTGTCGCCCTGTTCGTCCGACATGCGTCCGGCGATCATGTCGTGATGCAGACGCAGCGCGAACGGCATGGGCAACGGTAGGGCGTGCCTCGCCGCCACCTCGGTGTAGGTGAGGCCACCCTGGGAGCGCAGCGCGACCTCCACGACGATCCGGCCGAATACGCCGCGCATGAAGAGCAAGTCCGGGTCGTAGTGCAGGTCGCGGCGCGATGCGGCCAGGCCCCACGCGACGCGCACGTGCTCCAACGACGAGGAACGGGGCAGCATCCGGAGCTGGGCCTCGGTCGCGCGATTCAGCTCGGTGGCGGCGCTGGAGAGCGCCAAGAATCCCCGGTGATTCTCCACCGGCGCGCTCACCCGGAGCATCTCGTCGTAGAGGCCCACCACGAAGCCGTCCTTCGCGAGATCGAGCAGGCAGCGCGCGAGCGGGCCCTCCAGGAGGCGTCGCGCGGCTTCGCGATCGAAGGCCTCGACGCAGAAGCGTTCGTCGAGCGCCGGAAGGCCGACGCTGTTCTTGGGCGAGGCCTTGCGACCGCCCCGCAGCGTCACCATCAGTCCGTTGTAGAGTACATGGGAATGTGGCACGCAGGTGGACCCAGCGTCACCTTCGGCCAGCGCCAGCCGGGGCGTGCCGTGGACCAGCCCATAGGCCGCGACCCGCTCGCTGCGCTCGAAGGTGGCCGGGTGGAGCCCGCGCAGCATCCACGCGAACGCCGCGTCGCCGTGGAGGCGGGCTGCCGGGGCCACCACGTTCTCGAGGCCCAGGCCGATGACCCACGCGTTCCAGTCGGTGCCGTTCATCGATAGGGACCGAGCGGCGGACTGCCGTGCGGCGCCACCGTTCGCGCCGTTCGCAGCGGCGCGTCCAGGAATGCCGCCAGCTCCGCGTAGCCGGTGAGAGACACCGCGGTGCGCATCATGACCCCGTGATCGTCGATGGCCACGCACGAGAGGCTCGGCGCCAGTTCCATGAGCAGCGCGCGCGTCTCTCGAGGGAGCCGCTGGCGCCCCAGGGAGCGCTCGGAGCCGGGGCTCGAGAGGGCGACCAGGAAGGCGCGATCGAAGACCAGATCGCCGGTGGAGACGCCGCGCACCTCGGACAGTCTCGGATCGTGCCGCAGCCCCACGAAGAGCCCACGGTCGCTCGGTCGAGCGAAGCGCGCGGTCGCTTCCGCGAAGACGCCGTCGCGGGTGGTTCGCGGGCGCAAAGAGAGCTGGTAGCCGTCGCGCGCGCCGGTGACGTGCAGATCCTCGTCGACCGCCAGGCCCGACTCGGCGGCGAGTCGCGTGTAATGATCACGCAATTGCGCCAGGGCCCGGGAGCGCACGCCCTCGGTCGCCAGGCGCAGGTGCCCGCTCACCCGCAGGAGCGGCGCCAGGTCCACCGGCCTCCCCGGCGCGCCCGCGGCCTCCAGCTTGGTGTCGTCCACCCGCAGCTGCACGTGATCGTGGCGCAGGGCGTCGAGCTCGCTCCACATGTCCCAGTCGCCGAGGAAGGCCAGAGCGCGGGCGCGGTTGCGACTGGGCGCGTCGGCGAAGTCGACCTCCAGGCCGGCGAAGAGCTGGGGTCGATGCGCCAGAAAGACGTGCTCGCCTCCGCCCGGGGGATGCCAGCGGATGATCTCGTGGCCCTCGACGATGCCCCACGCCCATTGGGTCTGCTCTTCGCCGCTCGCGGGCAAGAGGCGGCTCTTCATCCAGTCGAAGGGCTCGAAGGCCAAGGGGGCACTGGGCGGACCGTGAAACGCCTTCAGCTGGCTCGCGCGCGCCTCCACCACCTCAGCATAGCGCTCCGCCGAGCAAATGGCAGAGCCAGATGCCGCCGCCTCAGCCGTGGCTCGCGCGCCGCTCTTTCCGGACGTCGTCGTCCTCCTCCACCTCGCGAAGCGCGCTGTCCAGCTCCTCTTCGCTGGCGCCGCTGGCGGTACGCTCCAGGAGCACGCGGAGCCGTGGTGCGGTGCACGCATCGGCCGCCACCCGCAGGCGCGCCCGCTCGCCCTCGCCTGCAGCTCGCGCGAGCACCGTGGCGGCGCCGGCTCGGGCGGTGACGTCTGCGTGCGGGCTCTCCACCACGCTCCATAGTTGCTCGTCGAGAATCGGCGCCGTGCGGAAGGTGCCTTCGCGATCGAAGAGCGCGCGCACCCAGTCTTCGTGAGAGCGACCGGCTCGCGCCACCCGCGCTGCTGCGTCCGGCTCGTGGCCGGCGCGGTAGGCAGCCAGGGCCTGCTGAGCGCGCATCAGCAGGGCCTCCTGGGCCATCTTGTCGTAGTCGTTCCCGTGGCGGCGCTGGGAAATGGGCACGCGAATGCGCTCGTTGGCCACCACGATGGCGATCCCCGCTCCGTCGGCCTCCACTGCCAGCACGTCCGACCAGGGAACGAACCGGGGGGCGAGGCGGGTAGCGATCAAGAGGCCGTCGGAGCCAACGTGCATGGTACACGGAAGGAAAGCAGCCGACGCCGTCACCATCAGCACGAATCCCAAGGCGATGAGAAGCGGCACGTGTAGCGGAATGGCGGCGGCCATGAGCGCGGAGCCACCGATGAGGCCGGCGTATCCGGCCTTGGTCGAAGCGCTGCCTCGGGGCGCCATCACAGCGAAGCGCGCACTGCGCTGCGTCGGTCCGAGCTCGAGGGCGTCCAGAAGGGCTTCGGCCTCGCGTGGGTCGGCCACCTCGATGTCGGCGAGTCTTCGATCTCGCTCCCCGAGCAGCCGTACCACCGAAGGACGCGACCCCACGCCCGGAACGAAATACGCGCCGCGCAGGGTGCTCCGTGGCAACGCGACTTCGGGCACCGCCGTTCCGCGCAGGTGCACCATCTCGCCATCGACGGCCACCGATCCTCGGGTCCGCGGCCTCCGGAGCAGCAGGAACGTCGATACCAGCATCGTCGCGCACCCCAAGACGAACGCCAGTGTCGCCCCCAGGGCGCCGATTCGTCCTTCGACCGCCGGGCCGATGGTGGCAGCGACCATTCCGGCGAGCACGCCCATCGAAGGCCAGGCTCGAAGGCGGCTCGGTACGCTGAAGGTAGTGGTCGCTTCGAAGCGCACGGACATGGTCGCAATGTAGCGCATGCAGCTGCAGCGCAAACATCCGCTCGTCCTCGAAGAAGCCCGAGGCGGGAACCTGGGGCGGGGCTCGCTGTCGGTGGTCCGATGAACGTCGATCCCGCTGCGCACGTCGTCTGCGTCGATCT
This sequence comes from Polyangiaceae bacterium, assembly GCA_013141295.1. Classification (GTDB taxonomy): domain Bacteria; phylum Myxococcota_A; class Polyangia; order Polyangiales; family Polyangiaceae; genus JABFRG01. The sequence continues at coordinate 1,965 of JABFRG010000286.1, read as the reverse complement.
CCTCCACCCGGCCGCCGAGCTTCGGCTGGACGCCGAGGCGGTTCGACTCGCCATCGGGATGGCCTTCGCGAGCGGGGTCTCCGGTGGCCTCTTTGCCGACGCGCTGGACCGCAGCAGGCTCGCGCCCAGCACTTTCTCGCCCGCCGCCTTCGAACGCGATCTCTTCGTCTCGGCCTGCGTCGATCGGTGCTTCAGGGTTCGACTGGGCACCGGTGACGCCGCCCTCTCCACGCGGCACCTCACCCGACTGCTCACCAATCCTCCCGCCGATCCTGCCATCGCACATCACCGCCGGGTCGTGCTCCACGAGCTCACGGAGTCGCCGGCGCTGCGACGCAGCACCGAGGAGCTGTACGCGAGCCTCTGCCGATTTCGCAGCCTGCTCGAGGGCGCGACCCACGGTGGCAAGTGGGATCCCAATCGGCGGCAGCTCGACATCCTGGCGGTGGTCAAGGATCTCTTCGACCGGATGGCGCGCGACTTCGCGCCCGCGCGGTCGGGTCTTTCGCGACTCGCCGAGGTGGGGCGCCGGGTGCAAGCAGGCGAGCCCTATCGTTCGCTCACCGATCTCCTCGAGTACGACGAGAACATGGCGACGCTGGACCTGCAGGTGGGCGTGGGCGCCGACGGCAAGATCCGCGGTTTCCGCATCCTCTCGGTGCAGCAGCGGCCCGACAATCCCTTCGTCGCATCGACCTTTCGCCGCTGGGCCGCGAAGATCGAGCTGTTCGTCCGCGGCTACTCGTTCGGCGACGGCGAGGTCATGGCGCGCCTCATCGACGCGGTCTTCGTGGGCATCGAAGCGGAGCTCTCACCGCTGGTGCAGCTCCTCGGCGATCTGGAATTCTACCTGGGCGCGCTGGGCTTTCGCGATGCGGCGCTGGCGGCAGGTCTCTCGGCGTCGCTGCCGACCTTCGTGGCCGAGAGCGATCCGCGGGTGCTGGTCGGACTCTACAATCCGCTCTTGCTCGCCACCGGCTCCAAGGTGGTGCCGTGCGACATTCGCCTCGATCGCCACGACGCCACGGTGTTGGTCACCGGGCCGAACTCCGGGGGAAAGACCCGCCTTCTGCAGTCACTCGGCCTCGCGCAGCTCTTCGCCCAGTGCGGCATCTTCGTGCCCGCAGCCGCGGCCTCGCTGGCCTTCGCGCCGAGCCTGGTGGTGTCGCTCATTCAAGAGACGCGCGCCGATCAGGCGGAGGGGCGCCTCGGCATGGAGCTCTTGCGCATTCGCGAGCTCTTCGAGGATCTGGCGCCGGGGTCCATGGTCATCCTCGACGAGCTGTGCTCCGGCACCAACCCCTCCGAGGGCGAGGAGATCTTCGAGCTGGTGATTCGCATGCTCACCCGGCTCCGCCCGCAGACCTTCATCACCACGCACTTTCTCGCCTTCGCCCAGCGGCTGGAATCGCAGCGCGACATCGATGCCCTCCGCTTCTTGCAGGTGGAGCTGGGCCAAGGGCAGAAGCCCACCTACCAGTTCGTGGTGGGCGTGGCGAAGACCTCGCTGGCCGGTCAAGCGGCAGAGCGTCTGGGGGTTACCGGAACGCAGCTGACCTCGCTGGTGGAGCGCAACATCGAACGAGCGATGCATCGCACCACCCAGGCGGCGCAGTAGCCCATGCCGACCTTCCTCACTTCTCGCACCATGAGCCCGGCCCTCGCCGGCCGTGTTCGCGCCAGCGTCCGCGGGCAATCGCGGGGGCGAAAATCGGGCAGCCCGCGGCGCCGTCTGCTCGTCGCCGTGGCGCGTGTGGCCGCGGTCGTCCTCGTGCTCGCGGTCGGTCGGTCGTTTCTGGCCTTCCGTCTCCAGAAGTCGTCGGAGCTCGACCACGCGCGCGCGGCCTTGCGCGACACCACGCGCGCCCATGCCGCGAGCCTCAGCGCGCCGCAGCGAGACGTGTTCGCGCGAGCCGCCGGCTGGCTCGCGACGGAGGCCGGCCCGTATCCGGGCGATCTCGTGGA
>JABFRG010001168.1 GCA_013141295.1 Polyangiaceae bacterium | reverse complement strand
ATTCCACGGAAGGTGTGACGGGCGCCGCTTCGGCCTTCGGCTCCTCCGCGGGCTTGTGCTCGGGCTCGGGGTCGACGTGGGCGACGCCCTCGACGATGGCCGAACCGATCGACGGCTCCGAGCCGGCGGCGGGGGGAATGCCGGGCGACGACGGCGGGATCTTTCCGCCGCCCTCGCGCATGGCGTGCGCTCGGTCCACCAGCTGCTTCGACTTCGGGTCGAGCTTCGTGAACCGCAGCACGAGCCCAGGCAAACCCCGGAACGCCTCGGCCTTGTACTCCACCACGCGGCCCTCGCCGCGCAGCACCGGGCGTCCGGTGGCGAGCGTCACTTCGAAGCGCAGCACCACGCCGGCCGGGCGCGAGTTCGCGCCGACCAGGATCACCGACGAGCGCGTCAGGGTGTCGAGCTCGTGCGTGAGGTAGTCGTCTTCGGTGCTGTGGGGACGCGCGATGCGAATGGCGACGGGCTTGTCGGTCACCGTTCGAGCATACGAGAAGCGCGCCCCTCTGGGCGCAGCTTTCGTCGGGCCCCAAATCCGCCGCCAGGAGTGGTAAACCACCGGGGCCATGGCCGACATCGCACCCCTCACGCCCCTTCGCTACGCGTCCCACATTCCGCTCGCCGACGTGGTGGCGCCGCCCTACGACGTCATCGACGATGCCCAGCGCAAGGCCCTCGCCGATCGGCACGAGGACAACGTGGTGCGGCTCATCCTGCCGGAAGGGGAAGGGGACGCGAAGTACGAGAACGCACGCACGCTCTTGCACCGCTGGCGTGAGGCGGGCGTCCTCGTGCGCGATCCGGAGCCGGCGTTCTATCGCTACGACCAGACGTTCTCCGTTGCCGGTGGTGGGCGCGTTCGACGTCGCGGCTTTCTCGGTCTGGTGCGGGTCGGACCGTATGAAGAGGGGAACGTCCTCCCACACGAGCGCACGCTCTCCGGCCCCAAGGAAGACCGCCTCAAGCTCTTCCGTGCGACGCAGACGAATCTCTCGCCGGGCTTCATGCTCTACCGCGACCCGGCACTGCGCCTGGCGGCGCCGCTCGATCACGCCAACGTGATCTCGGAGTTCCGCACCGCCGACGGCATCGACCACGCGCTGGCGAAGATCGTCGACCCCGATGCCATGCGCGAGATCGTGCGCGTGGTGGCGGAGAGCGCGCTCCTCATCGCCGACGGCCATCACCGCTACGAGACCTCGCTGCGCTATCGCAACGAAGTGAACGCCGAGCCCCTGTGGGCCGAGCCGCGCTTCTTCCTGGTGTTCCTCACCAACGGCGACGATCCCGATCTCCGCGTCTTTCCGACGCACCGCCTGGTGCACTCGGTTCCCGACTTCTCCTTCGAGAAGGTGCTCACGGAGGCGGCCGCGCTCTTCGACGTCCAGCGCCTCCCGGCCGGCTCGCCGGTTCCGACCCTTCCTTCCGGGCGCCCGGCGTTCGCGGCCTTCGACGCTCAGGGCGCCGGCGCGGTGCTCACCCTGCGAAGCGATGCGAACCTGGCGACGCACCCGATCCTCGGCGCGCGGCCGGAAGTGCTGCGCCGCACCGACGTGGCCATTCTCCACGACGCGCTCCTGGAGCAGGTGCTCGGGATCACCCGCGACGCCCAGGCCAAGAAGACCAATCTTCGCTATCCCCAGGACGCCACGGCTGCGCTCGCCGAGGTGCGTGGCGGCGGCGGTCAGGCGCTGTTCGTGATGAATCCCACACCGGTGCAGGTCGTGCGCGAAGTGGCCGAGGCCGGCGAAGTGATGCCGCAGAAGTCGACGTTCTTCTACCCGAAGGTTCTGACAGGCCTTCTCCTGCATACGCTCGACCCCGCCCGCACCGTCCCCCAAGCCGGCTGAGCGCGTAGCGAGAACCCCTAGCCCGGACTATTCATGGTTCCGGGGCTGCATGTCGCGATGCATCGGGAAATCTCGGGCGTACGGCGGTTCTCGACCGCTGCGGCGGAGCAACAGTCCGCCTCGGGTCTGCGATCCGGCGTGCGCCCGCCTTTCCCGTGCCTCGTGCCATTCGCCTGCCGGCCCATGAATAGTCCGGGCTCGGGCTGCGGCCGCATCCTACGTGTGTGCGGTCCCCAGCGACGGGACGCTTGGCACTTTCCGGGCCAAGGGTCGTGGTTACCTTGCAATTGTGACGTCCTTTCGTTGTACTCTCGAAGTTATGTGGGGAACGCTCGCGATTCCCCGCGCTCACGTATTCGCCCGCCGAGGTCAAGGATGACTGACAAGAAGAAAGGGTCCGAAGAAGAAACCGTGCAGTTCGGAGACGAACTGGCGGTTCTGCCCATCCGCAACGCCGTGCTCTTCCCAGGAGCCGTTGCGCCCTTCGACGTGGGTCGCGAGAAGTCCGTCGCACTCGTAGAAGACGTAGACAGCTTTCCCTCACCGGTGATCGCCATCTTCGCGCAACGGGATCCGTCGACCGACGATCCGGGCGCCGAGGACCTTCACCCCGTGGGTTGTGCCGCGCGCGTCCTCAAGGCGCTCAAGCACAGCTCCGGCAACTACTCGCTCATCCTGCAGGGGTTGCAGCGCATTCGCCTGGACGAAGTGACCCAGCACGGGCCCTACCTCAAGGCGAAGATCAAGAAGCTCGAGGAGGCTGGCCCCGACGACGACGAGGCCGAGGCGCTCTCCATGAGCCTTCGCGACATCGCGAAGCAGGTCATCCAGCTCATGCCGGAGCTCCCGCGCGAAGCGGGCTCGCTCATCGACTCCATCCAGGCGCCCGGTGCGCTGGCCGACCTCGTGGCCGCGAACCTCGACGCTCCGGTGGAAGAGAAGGCGCAGCTCCTCGAGACCATCGAGGTCAAGGATCGCATTCGCCAGGTGCTCAAGCTCCTCACCCGTCAGCTCGAGATCTTGAAGATGCGCGAGCGCATCAACTCGCAGATCAAAGAGGAGATGGGGAAGAACCAGCGCGAGTACGTGCTCCGCCAGCAGCTCAAGGCCATCAAGGAAGAGTTGGGCGAGGACGACGGCGACCAGGGCGATCTCGACGGTCTGGAAGACCGCATCGCCAAGGCCAACCTGCCGACCGAGGCCGAGTCGGTGGCGAAGAAGCAGATCAAGCGCCTTCGCAACATGCAGGTGGGCTCCGCCGAGTACACGGTGGTTCGCACCTACCTCGACTGGATTCTCGACCTGCCCTGGCACAACTCCACCGTCGACAACCTCGACATCTCGCAGGTGCGCCGCGTCCTCGACGAGGATCACTACGGCCTCGAGAAGGTGAAGAAGCGCATCCTCGAGTACCTGGCCGTCCGCAAGCTGAAGAAGGACAAGAAGGGTCCGATCCTCTGCCTCCTCGGCCCGCCCGGCGTCGGTAAGACCTCGCTCGGCCGCAGCATCGCCCGGGCGCTCGGTCGCAAGTTCCACCGCATCTCGCTGGGTGGCGTGCATGACGAAGCGGCCATTCGCGGTCACCGCCGCACCTACGTCGGTGCGCTCCCGGGTCAGATCATCCAGGGGATGAAGAAGACCGGGACCGTCAACCCCATCTTCATGATGGACGAGATCGACAAGCTCGGGCACGACTTCCGGGGCGACCCCTCGGCGGCGCTCCTCGAGGTGCTCGATCCCGAGCAGAACAACACCTTCGCCGACCACTACCTGGAGATTCCCTACGATCTCTCCAACGTCATGTTCGTCGCGACGGCGAACATGATCGACCCCATTCCGGCGCCCCTCCGCGACCGCATGGAAGTCCTGGAGATCCCTGGGTACACCCGGCGCGAGAAGCTCGCCATCGCGCGGCGCCACCTCATTCCGAAGCAGATCGAGGAGCACGGCATCTCGCCGGCGCAGCTCGAGATCACGGACCCGGCGGTGGAGATCATCATCGAGAGCTACACCCGGGAAGCCGGCGTGCGTACTCTCGAGCGTCAGGTCGCCAGCGTCATCCGCGGCGTCGCCGTGAAGATCGCCGAGGGCGACACCACCGCGCGCAAGATCGAGACGGAAGACGACATCCGCGAGTTCTTGGGCGCGCAGAAGTACACCAGCGAAGTCGCCGAGCGAACCTCGGAGACGGGCGTGTGCACGGGCCTCGCCTGGACCTCGGTGGGCGGAGAAATCCTGTTCATCGAGGCCACCAAGATGTACGGCTCCGGCAAGCTCACCCTCACCGGTCAGCTGGGTGACGTCATGAAGGAGAGCGCGCAAGCGGCCCTCTCCTACGTGCGCACCAACGCCGAGCGCCTGGGCATCGCCAAGGACTTCCTCGACAAGAGCGACATCCACATCCACATCCCCGCCGGCGCCATGCCCAAGGACGGTCCGAGCGCCGGTGTGACCATGTTCACCGCCCTCGTCTCGCTCCTCACCGGCATCCGCGTGCGGCACGACGTGGCCATGACCGGCGAGATCTCGCTCCGGGGTCGCGTTCTGCCCATCGGCGGCCTCAAGGAGAAGGTCCTCGCGGCGCACCGCGCGGGCATCAAGCGCATCGTCGTCCCCGAGCGAAACATGGCGGATCTCGACGAGGTTCCGGCGGAAGTGAAGGACTCCCTCGAGTTCGTCTCGGCCACCAAGATGGACCAGGTCCTCGAGGCTGCGCTCGAGGAAATGCCGAAGCCGAAGCCGGCGGAGCAGACCGTCTCGGCGAACTGACAGAAAGCACCGGAAGGCGCCGACCAGGCGCCGTTCGAGGCTTTGCCCGAAAACGGGCGTCGGATGTCCGTCCGGCGCCCGTTTTTGCTATCCTCTCGCGAGAGTGGCGGACTTGGACGAACGAGCGGACAGCGACGAGACTCCGGATTCGACGACCCTCGCGTCGCGCCGGCTCGGCACCGTGTTGTCGGAGAAGTGGCGTCTCGAACGACTGCTCGGCGTGGGCGGCATGGGCGCGGTCTACGCCGCGGTGCACCTCAACAACCTGAAGAAGGTCGCCATCAAGGTGCTGCATCCGGAGTTCGCGGCCAACGCGGACATCAAGCGGCGCTTCCAGCGAGAAGGGTACCTCGCCAACAAGGTGGGCCATCCGGGGGTGGTCTCGGTGCTCGACGACGGCGTGGCCGAGGACGGCGCGCCATACTTCGTCATGGAGCTGCTCGAGGGCGAGTCGCTCCGTGCTCGCGCCATCGACCGCGAGGACGGGCCCGGCCGCAGCGGGCGCATACCGCCGCGCGAGCTCTTGCTCATCGTCGACAAGGTACTCGACATCCTCGCCACTGCGCACGAGGCGGGGGTCGTGCATCGCGATCTCAAGCCCGACAATATCTTCCTGACCGACACCGGTGAAGTGAAGGTCGTGGACTTCGGCGTGGCGCGTACCCTCGACCTCGCGGACGAGAAGACGCGCGCCGGGCTGGTGATGGGCACGCCAGAGTACATGCCGCCGGAGCAAGCGCGCGGGCGCTCCGAGCTCATCGACGGTCGGTCCGATCTGTGGGCCATGGGCGCGCTCCTGTACCGGTTGGTTACCGGGCGCCCCACGCGCGACGCCGAGACTTCCAACGAAGTGCTGCTGTTGGCGATGACGGAGCCGATTCCCAAGGTCGCCAGCGTCATGCCGGACGTCGACCCCAAGCTCGCCGATCTCATCGACGTGGCCCTGGAGTTCGACAAGGAGAAGCGCTTCGCGGACGCGCGGTCCATGCAGGCGGCGCTGGCGGTGGCCCTGGCGTCGGTCACCGCGCGCGACGAGCGCAGCACCGCGGCCGTCGAGGTTCCGGTGGAGCGGGATCGCGACCGTGCTGTGGCCCACGCGCAGACGGTGCCGGCGGGCCAGCTCACGCCGCCGGGCCACGCGCGTGCGCCCCTCTGGATTACCAAGGACGCGCCCAAGGACGACGTGGCGGTTC
>JABFRG010000719.1 GCA_013141295.1 Polyangiaceae bacterium | reverse complement strand
GGGTCGCACGCCGGCCATCGTCGCCGACGTGCGACCCACGGCGACCAATCGGTCGTTGCCTCCGCACGTCGTCTCCGATGCGGGCAAGCGATCGTCGTCCGAGGAGCCCTTGTGCATGAAGGACAGCGAGTGCGGCTCCCGGGGCCAGTGCGTCTCCGGCAAGTGCGCGTGCATGCCCGGGTGGGAGTCGTGCGACGGGCGCGGCTGCTGGAACCTGAGCTCGAACGAGAACTGCGGCGCCTGCGGGCTCAAGTGCGGCGCCGACGAGAAGTGCGCCTTCGACTCGATGCAGCACAAGAATCGTTGCGTCAACTGCGCCACGCTGGCTCGCGTCACCTTCGACTCCTTCTCGCGCTACGATCACTGCTTTGGCGACATGCCCAACTTCTGCACCAACGTGAACATCTCGGTGTTGCACTGCGGCGCGTGTGGCAACCGCTGCGAGGGCGGCACCACCTGCCGCAGCGGCGCGTGCGTCGCGCCCTGACGAAACCTCGCTGAAAGGCGCCGAATCGCGGTCCGGACGCCTTGGTTCCGCTTGCCGTCTATGGCAGACTCCGGCTCATGTCCAAAGGCGTCGGCATCATCGGCTACGATTCGTTCCACTTCGTCGTGGAGAACCTCGAGCGCTCCCGGAAGTTCTACGCCGACCGCTTGGACTTCAAGGAAGTCGCCAAGGCCAGCGACGATCTGGTGGGCCGTAGCGGACAGCTCTCCACGGTGTTCGGTGCCGGCGACGTCCGCGTGTGCGTGTCGACCGCGCTCTCGCAAGGCTCCAAGGCAGCGCGCTACCTCAAGCGGCACCCGGCCGGCATCATGAGCCTCGCGTTCCGGGTGGAGAACCTCGACGAGACCGTGCGCGTGCTCGAGTCGCGTGGCGGCACCCTGCTCGCCGACCCCCTCGAGGCCAAGGACGAGAGCGGCGGCACCTACCGGAGCGTCGAGATCGCCACGCCCCTCGGCGACGTGGCGTTTCGCTTCGTGGAGCGAAGGGACTACGCGGCCTTTGCGCCGGGCTTCGTGGACGTGGGCGCGGGCAACGGCAGCCGCCCGCCGAACATGTTCGGCATCACGTCCATCGACCACATCACGTCCAACGGCCTCACCATGCAGCCCATCGTCGGCTGGTACAAAGAGGTGCTGGGCTTCGAGCCGTTCTGGGACATCAGCTTCCACACCCTCGACGTGGCCAAGACCCGCGCTTCCGGCTCCGGGCTCCGGTCCATCGTCATGTGGGACCCGGAGAGCGGCGTGAAGTTCGCCACCAACGAGCCGCTTCGGCCCTTCTACCGCGACTCGCAGATCGCCAAGTTCGTCGACGACAACGCCGGCGCCGGCGTGCAGCACATCGCCTTCGCGGTCAGCAACATCATCTCCTGCGTCGAGGAGCTGAAGACCCGCGGCGTCGACTTCATGGGCACGCCCAAGTCGTACTTCGACGACCTTCCGATGCGCCTCGCCCAGCTCGGCATCACCAACGTGAAGGAAGAGCTGAAGGAGCTGGAGCGGCTGCAGATCCTGGTCGACGGCGCCAACGACAAGTACATGCTCCAGATCTTCATGCGCGAGGCGGCGGCCCTCTACGACGAATCGCGCGCCGGCCCGTTCTTCTACGAGATCATCCAGCGCGCCGGCGATCCCGGCTTCGGGTACGGCAACTTCCGCGCGCTCTTCGAGAGCATCGAGCGCGCGCAGCAGAACGCCGCGAAGGGCGCGGCCTGAGCGAGCGATGAGCGTCCCGCCGAAAGAGGGGCGATACTGCGGGGCCTGCGGCACGCAGGCACCGAAGACCGATACCGACTACACGCTCATCAGCTCCGTCCACGGCTGGCGCCTCCTACGCAACATCGGCGCCGACGGATCCATTCGCATGTCGTGGCGCTGCCCCACCTGCTTCGCCAAGCGCCGCGCCCAAGCCATCGAGTAGGAGCCGCCGGGCCCTCGCTTCGATCCCAAGAAACCGGCCGGCTAGCAACTCCGTTCCCTTTCGCGATCACCCCGAAGCGCAACGAGGGGGGGGCTTGCGACGAAGTGGCAGAGGGGGGCCCCCGCTTCGCTCGGCATGACTCTTTGTTTCTTCGAGATATCGTCGCGAATGCGTGCAACCTGCACGCGAGTATCAAGGAAGCCCGGCCAACCCCAGCCAGCGGCCTTCGGCGCTCGGACGGAACCCGTGCGCGCGGGGGCTCACCACCGTGACGTGGTTCTCGTGCCACAGCGGGATGATGGGAAGCACCTGCGACGCCCGCACCTCCGCCCGGGAGTAGGCGCGCTTGCGATCGTTCTTGTCGTAGAGTCGCTCACCCTCGTCGAGCGCTTGATCCAGCGCCGGGTCGTGGGCTCGTCCGCGGTTCACCCCCAAGGGCGGCGGCAGCGACCCGTGCAGGAACGTCTTCAGCGCGTTGGGCTCGGTGAGCTCCGGCATCTGCAAGATCGCCAGCTCGAAGTCCCCGCTCGAGAGCCGTGCGATCATCGCGCCCAGCTCGAGCGGCGTCACATCGAGGTCGATGCCGTAGGCCCGGAGGTCTTGCGACAGCACCCGCGCGATGCTGGTGCGCAGGCGATCGGTGGAGGTGAGCAGCGTGAAGTGGAGCCGCCCGTCCGTGCCATCGGTGCGGTAGCCACCCTCGGCGAGCAGCGCGCGGGCACGCTCCGGCGCAAAGTCGTAGGCTCCACCCGTGTCGTTCTCCGCGAAGGCCCAGTGCATCGGCGGCAGGAGCGAACGCGCGGGAACGGCTCGCCCACCCAGGAGCGTGCTGGTGATCCGCTGGCGGTCGAGGGTGAGCGAGAGCACGTGACGCAGCCGCTCGTCGACCCGGCCATCCCATCGCACCAGCATGTACGTGAGGTTCGCCGCCGGGCGCTCGGTGATCTCCGCGAGGCCCCCCATGGCCGGCAGGAGCGTCGGCGAGAACGCGTTCACCGCCACGTCGGCCTGCCCGCCGCGCATGCGCAGGGCCCGGGCGTTCTCGTCGCGCACGGTGCGGATCACCACCGCGTGCCGCGGCTCCGGGAGCGCTCCGTTCGCGCGGGGCTCGAGCAGCACCTCACCGCGGCTGGCGTGCTTCACCCGGAAGGGGCCGAGGCCGTCGAGTGCGTCGAGGCTCGTCATGCCGCTCTCGCGCTCGGCGTCGATCTTGCGCAGCACCGGCAGCTCCAGGTCCGAGAGCAGTGTCCCGTGGGCTTCCCGAAGGCGAATACGGACCGACCGCGGACCGGCCTCCTCGGTGCTGGCGATGGCCTCCACCACGCGCCGATGTCGCGAGGTCTTGCTGGCGAAGGCTGCCAGCGTCGCGGCGACGTCGGCCGGCGTGACCAGCGCGCCGTCGTTGAAGCGCACGTCGTCGCGGAGCTCGACCCGCAGGGTGAGCGCATCTTCCCACGCGAAGCTCTTGGCCACGTAGGGCACCGGCTCGAGCGTCTCGCCGTCGAGGCGGAAGAGACCGGCGTGCACCAGGCGGCTGATGCGCACCGAGACCGCGTCGGTGGAGACCCGCGGATCGAGCGTCTCCACCTCGGTCGACACCAGCACCTCGATGGGGCGCGTGGCCTCGTCGGTGCGCCCGTGGCAGCTCGCCAGGAGCGCGAGCGCGCAGAGCGCGATGGAAGCAGCGCGAAGGACCACGGCCCAGCGATAGCAGAGGTTGCCGTCCTTCCGAAGAATTCTCCCCGCGTCACTTGCATGACGATAGTAACTGCCCTAAGGCCCTTCCCATGCAACACGCGAGCTTCGCCGCCATGCAGTGCCCCATCGCCCGCTCGCTCGACCAGACCGGCGACTGGTGGAGCATGCTCATCCTGCGCAACGCCTTCCTCGGCGCCCGCCGCTTTCACGATTTCGAGGAGCTCCTGGGCATCGCGCCCAACACCCTCACGCGCCGGCTCACGGCGCTCACCGAGCACGGGCTCCTCCGGCGCTACGCGTACACCGAGCGTCCGCGGCGCTACGCCTACGCGCTCACCGAGAAGGGGCAGGACTTCCTGCCGGTGCTGCTCTCGCTCGCCGCCTGGGGCAATCGCTGGCTCGCCGAAGAGGGCGTGGCCATCGAGTGCGTGTGCGCCACCACCGGAGCACCGGTGGAGCCGGCGCTGGTCGACCGTCGCACCGGCCGCGCCCTCGGTCCCGGCATGGTCGCGCTTCGCGCCGGGCCGGCCGCTCGCAGACGCCTGCGAAAAGGCCTCGAAGCGCCGGTGATCCTGGGCGCGGAGGGCGTGCTCGGCGGGGCCGAAGGCGTACTCGGCGGAGCCGAAGTTGCCGCGCCGCGGGCCGTTCGTGGCGCCGCACGGGTGCGCGCATGAGGCGCGTGGTCGTCACGGGCATGGGCATGGTCTCGCCGCTGGGCGCCTCGGTGAACGAGAGCTGGAAGCGCCTCCTCGCTGGCGAGTCCGGCGTGCAAGCCCTCGAGGGGTTCGACGTCTCCGATCTACCGAGCAAGATCGGCGGCGTGGTCCCGCGGGGTCCCGGAGGATTCGATCCGCTCTCGGTGGTCTCCGCCAAGGAGATTCGTCGCTTCGACACCTTCATTCTCTTCGCGGCCGCGGCCGCCGAAGAAGCCGTGCGCGACGCCGGCTGGCACGACGCCTCGGAGCCCGAGCGCGAGCGCACCGGCGTGATGATTGGCTCGGGCATCGGCGGGTTGCCGCTCATCGCCGAGAGCGCGGTGAAGCTCCACGAGCAAGGTCCGCGGCGCCTCTCGCCGTACTTCATCCCCGGTAGCCTGGTGAACGAGGCCGCCGGCTACGTCTCCATCCGCCACGGCTTCAAGGGGCCGAACCACGCCGTGGTCACCGCCTGCGCCACCGGCGCGCACGCGCTGGGCGACGCCGCGCGGCTCATCGCCCTCGACGACGCCGACGTGATGGTGGCCGGAGGGACCGAGGCCGCCACCTGTCGCCTCACCATGGCCGGCTTCTGCATCATGCGCGCCATGTCCACGGCGTTCAACGACCGACCTACCGAGGCCTCCCGGCCCTGGGACGTCGATCGCGACGGCTTCGTCATCGGCGAAGGCGCCGGCGTGGTTGTCCTCGAAGAGCTCGAACATGCCAAGCGCCGCGGGGCGCGCATCTACGGTGAGCTGCTGGGCTACGGCCTCTCCGGCGACGCGTACCACATCACCATGCCCGATCCCGAGGGTGGCGGCGCTCGCCGCGCCATGGAAGCCGCCATCCGTCGCGCCGGCATCGACCCGTCGATGATCGACTACATCAACGCCCACGCCACCTCCACGCCGGTGGGCGATCCGGTGGAGATCGTCGCGGCCAAGGCGCTCTTCGGGGCGCACGCGAAGGCGCTCGCCATGTCGTCCACCAAGTCCGCCACCGGGCACCTGCTCGGGGCCGCGGGAGCGGTCGAGGCGATCTTCACGGTGCTGGCCATGCGCGACGGCGTGCTGCCGCCGACCCTGAACCTCCACGCCGCGAGCGAGGGCTGCGATCTCGATCTCGTCCCGCTGGTGGCGCGCGAGCGAAAGGTCCGCTACGCGCTCTCCAACTCCTTCGGTTTCGGCGGCACCAACGCCGCCCTGGTGTTCGGCCCCCCGCCCTGACGGGGCACCCGGTCCTAGGTTTTTCCCATGGGAAAAGACTTTGCCGGCGCCGCCGAAGGGTCTAAGCCATGGGCATGCGGCGCGTTCTTCCGGCCGTCCTCTTCGCGGGGGCGCTGTTCTTCGGTCCCGCGGGTGTTGCACCGCCTCCACTCCGGCTCCGGCGGCCGCAGCACCCGCCGCGCCCACCGAGATCAATCCGGTGTTCGACGCCGCGGTGCGCGCCCTCGCCAGCGACAAGACGCTGAAGGACGCGGCGGTGGGCATCGAG
>JABFRG010000087.1 GCA_013141295.1 Polyangiaceae bacterium | reverse complement strand
CGACCGGTCGCGGCGTGAGCGCACGCGTGGCCAGCAACCCGCCAGCCCCGGTGAGCGCGCCCTCGAGCCGCACCGTGAAGCGTGATCCGCGGCCGAAGGAGCTCTTCACCGTGACGTCGCCCCCCAGGATGTGGCTCACCTCGCGCACGATGGCGAGACCGAGGCCGGTACCGCCCACCTTGCGCGCGCTGGAGCCGTCCACCTGGCGGAACTTGTCGAAGATGTGCTGCTGCTCGTCCTCGGGAATGCCGGGGCCCGTGTCCTCTACCGAGAGCACGAGGGCATTACCCTCTGCGCGCGCCTCGACCACGATTTCGCCGCTGTCGGTGAACTTGGCGGCGTTCGAGAGGAGGTTGAGCAAGATTTGCTTCACCTTGAGCGAGTCGGAGACGACCGTCTCGGCGGCGGGCTCCACGTGCGCGCTGAGCGCCACGTCCTTGCCGCGCAAGACCTCGGTCACGGTGGCGATGCACTCCTCCACCAGCGGGCGCAGCTCGAACGGCTCCTTCAGGATGTCGACGCGACCGGCCTCGATCTTGGAGAGGTCGAGAATGTCGTTGATGAGCGCCAGCAGGGTCTTGGCGTTGCTCTTCACCACGTTGAGGTCGCGGCGCCCATGGGGCGTGAGTCGCGAGCCCTCTTCGCGCATGAGCAGGTCGCAGTAGCCGAGGATGCCGTTGAGCGGGGTGCGAATCTCGTGAGAGAAGTTCGCCAGGAACTCGCTCTTGAGGCGTGCGGCCTCCTCCAGCTGTCGTGAACGTTCCTCGTCTTCCTTTTTGGCGAGAATGAGCTGCTGGGCGACCCGGTCGAGGTCTTCGTTCTGCTGACGGATGACCTCCATCTGCAGCGCACGCTCTTGATACGAGGCGAGCGCGCGCGCAGCGAGGTTCTTCTTGGCTTGGAGCTCGACCTTGAGGGCCGCGTTCTCCGCTTCGAGCTCCGCGAGTCGGAGCTCCAGTGACGTGCTCATGGGGACGCTCCGAACGTGAGGCTGGTGAGGGTGCTGTTCACCTGGAAGCCGCAGTAGATCTCGAAATTGACGGTGTATCCAGCGCACGGTGGCGCGAGCTTGAGAGTGTTGCCGATCTCGTCGAGCTTGCCCTGCATCTGCGCGACCATGCGGCGTGCGCCGCAGTCGAACAGGATGGTCGCAGTGGCTTTGGGCACGCGCCGCGGCAGCTCCTCGCTGAAAAATCGGCGGGTGGCGCCGACCATGTCGCCCTGGCGCATGACGTCGAGCTCCTGATCCTCCCGCATCATGTTGAATGCCATGAGACTGTCGTCCTCGAAGCTCTTCCACACCGCACGGAGGAAGTACTCGCGACCGACCCGCAGCGCCAGCGAGTTCGCCATGAGGTTGTGCACGTGCGCCATCGTGAGCTCGGCCGCGGGAACGCCGACGATCTCGGCGTAGCGGTGCGCTGCCGGCTTGCCGTCGAGCTCGAGGATGCGCCGGGTGGTTTCGTCGACCTTGGTGACGCGCACGCGCTCGCCGGTGGGCTCGTACCAGTGCGAGCGCATGGCAGCCCAGGGGGCCCGCGTACGGAACAGCACAACCAGCGCGCCGTCGCTGAGTACCTCGCCGTCCACGTGGGTCAGGCTCGACGCCTTGAACGGGTCGACCTCGCTGTCGCCGGCCCCACCGCCCACCAGGACCAACCCCTGGTTCTTCTCGAGAATGCCCAGGAGCAGCTCCTCCTTCTTCATCTGGTAGCCGTCGTCGATGACGATGCCCACGTGCTCCTTGGTGTCGAGCTCCGCCACTCGCGTGCCCAGCTCGCGCGCCGCCTGCTCCACCGCGTCGCTACCGGCTCGCGCGGCGTCCACCGAGAGGCCACGACCGAAGCCGATGCCCACGTCGAAGTCTCCTTCGAGGCCGGCCAGCATCACCGAGCCCTGGGTGTATCCGCTGTTGTCCAGCTCGCCACCCGTGGTCGCGCCGACCAACCGCGTCTCCTTGGGCAACCGCTCGCGAATCGCGCGGTTCAGCGCCACCTGGTCCCGGTTTCGCGACGCGAAGAGCATCAAGAACTTGGGGATGTTGGATCCGAGCTGGCCGAGCAAAGCCTCTGCGGCCGCATTGGGTTCGTCGATGGCGGACTTGGCAGAACGAAGGTGGACGCTGGGCATGGGTGTCCTTTCTCGGAGAGCGAGATGGTAGAGCTGCGCGAGTTTGCACGAGCTTCGGAGGGAAGGAAAGTGCTCGACAAAACATCGTCGGCGCCCGCTCGAAAAAGGGGGCGCCGACGGGTGGTTCGGGGGCGCGCGAGCCCCCCGGTCTCGCTCGCTCAGCAGGGCTCGTTCACCATCCCAGCTTGTTCGTCAGTGGGAGATACCACTGTTCGGGTGGTTAGTGTGGCAGCTGGAAGTGCAGTTCTGGAACGACTCGGTACCGCCGCCCACGTACATGTCCGTGATGGGGCCGAACTGCGCAACGTGCGAGGCCGGATAGGACTTGTGACAAGAGAGACAAGCGGCCTTGCTCGTGCGCTGGATGCCCTCCTTGTTCAAGTGGCACGACTTGCACTCGTCGAGCGGCTTGTCGAAGCGGTTGGAGCGCGAGTGGATGAAGTGCAGGCGCACCGCGATGGGGCCTTCGAGCTCGAAGCTGAGCGGCGCGTGGCAGGTGGAGCAGGTGGAGCGGTCGTCGAGACCGTGGTTCACCCGCGAGAGGGCGCTGCCGCCGGTGTGACAGCTGTTGCAGGGCCCCGTGTTGAGCGCCGGCTGGCCCACCTGGGTGGTGCCGATCTGGATGTTGATGACCTTGGAGGTAGGCACCTCCTGGCCGAGGAACTCGCGGCGGCCCTTGATGACCACGCGGTAGGTGCCGGGCTTCGCGGTGGCCGGGACGTTGAAGGTCACCGTATCGACGCCCGGAACGCCCCACGCGGGCGGACCGCCGAAGAGCGTGGCGAACGGCGGAACTTCCTGGGCGGCGCCGTAGAAGCCGTCGCGCACCGGCTGCGCGGAGTTCACCTGACCGGTCACGGGGTCGAGGTCGGCATTGAGGTCGGTGATGTTGTAGATGGGCTTGACGTCCTGCACCGGGCCCGAGACCGCCACCAGCAGGTGATGCTCCTTGTGCTTGCGGCGATAGTACGTCGCGTACGGCTCCTGGAAGAACCGGTAGTAGGTGATGCCGCTCTCGAGACCGGCGAGGTAGTCCTGATAGCTGGGCATCACGCCCACCGGGTGGAGGCGCGTCCCGGAGCCGTCCTTGAGGGTCACCCGGAAGGTGATGGCTTGACCGGCCGAGTACGTACCGTTCGCGGCCGGCGCCGTCACCGGCGTCACGTCGAGACCGAAACCGTAATCGAAGTTGGGATTCTCGACCTGCTGGACGGGAATCGTGTAGGGGTTATTCCACTTTGCCGTCCAGCGAACACGCAATTGCGTGGTGCGGGGTCCCAGCTTGACGCTGGGCTGCGGGCCCGCGGCGTAACGGAGCTCGATGAGAGCCTCTTCACCAAACTTGGTAGCGCCCGCGCAGTTGCCGTTCGGCGCGGCGTTCGAAGGGGGCGCCGCACAGTCGTAGGTCCACTGGATGGCACGCATGCGCCGCACGAAGAAGCTGTCGGTGGGAAAGCGCTTGTACTCGAGGCCGGTGTCCGGGATGAGGGGAAGGCCGGATGGATTGCCCGCTGCATCGAGCTGCTCGATGACGAAGGCGCTCGGCTGGTCCATCCACCGGGCTTTGCGATAGAAGCGGCGCTTCACCCAGGTGCCGTCGGCGTTGGGCGTGCCCACGAACGACTGGTCGGCAAAACTGGTGCCGCGCCAGTCGACGTCCTTGAAGTCGCCGGTGGTGTCGAGATCCGCGACGCCGTTGTCACTGGACGCATCGATGGCCGCGCGCATGTCCATCTGGTTGATGTACACGCGCTGGCCTTTGCGAACCTTCAGCGGGACGCCGACACCGTTCTCGATGTCGAGCGCGATGCCGATGGGCGTGTCCACCGTGGTGGGGCCGTCGGCCGGAAACGTTCCCCAAGACAATGCCCCCTCACTGGTCCCCAGATCCGCACCGTCGTCGGTGGTGGCCTCCGAGGAGCAACCAGCACCGGTAGCAACGACACACAGCACTACGAGAGAAGACCGAAGCGACATCGAGTTTCTCCAATCGACGCTTCCCTCCTTTCGTCGTAACCGTCACGACGGAAAGTTTGAAGCCGACGGTAACTCTGACTGCAGAGTCTGCATATGCGCAAGCGTGTCATTGTCGAGAGGTCCAAATGTGTCGCAGCCGCGCGGCATGTCGCGCAGGGGTGCCGCTGCCTGCGCACACGTTTTTTCTTATTCAATCGCCGGTTCGTTTTTTCGAACCGCACGGGCAAACCCGAGGTGCCGTAAGCATCGGAGAACGTTGACTATCCCGATGCGGATGGGGAGACGTACACGTCGCTGCCCCGGTTACATCCACGGACCTTTGATGCGACGCGCAACGTGATCGCCCCGCGCGCAGCGGTGTCGACCCGCGGCGCGCGGAAGCGAAACCGAACCTGGGGCGCTCAGATGCGTCGCTTGGTGGAGCGCTGCGGAGATGGTGGCTTTGCCAGCAAGCCCTCGACGGACATCTCGAGCGCGGTGGCGAGCCGCACCGCCACGAACAGCGAAGGCGAGAGCTCTCCGCGCTCCAGGCGCGCCACGTAGTTGGGCGATATGCCCGCGGCGTCGGCGAGCTCCGCTTGCGTCCAGCCGCGCCGCTGACGAGAGTGGCGCAGCGCTTCGCCGAAGCTCGCGGCGAAGAGCTCCGGGTCGGTGGGCAGCTCCGCCAGCGCGCGACGATGAGAAGGCTGCTCGGACATATTCCATCGCAGGATACATGGCCCGCTGCCGATGGGAAAACTCCAGGCCCTTCACCCCCAAGGTTCTGCCGAATGCGGCGGCGCATTTTCTCCACGCCCGCGCGGAGCGCGTGAGCTCCTCATCGAAGGGGTGCTACCGTCACGATGAATGGACTCGCTGTCCCCGCTCGACGTGGGCGCCGTCATCGCCGAGAAGTACGAGCTCCGGAAGCTGCTCGGCCGCGGAGGTATGGGCGAGGTGTGGCAAGCTCGGCACCAGACGCTGGGCGAGGACGTGGCCATCAAGGTGCTCTCGCTCCCGGCCAGTGAGGCCGGCCTTCGCAGCGAAGCGCTCCGCCGTTTTCGCTTCGAAGCGCAGACGTCGGCCCAGCTGGCGCGCAAGAGCCGGCACATCGCCCAGGTGACCGACTACGGCGAATCGCAGGGGCACACCTATCTGGTGATGGAGCTCCTCACCGGTGAGTCACTGGAAGATCGACTGCAGCGAACCCGCCGCGTCCCGCGCGACGAGACGGCGGAGATCGTCGTGCAAATCGCGCGGGCGCTCAGCGTCGCCCACAACGAAGGCGTCCTTCACCGGGACCTCAAGCCCGGGAACGTGTTCCTCACCGCCGACGAGGACCTCAACCTCGTCACCAAGCTCCTCGACTTCGGCATCGCGCGCTCCACGCGTCCGCGGCCGGCGAACGACAAGCACACTACGACCCAGCGCGGCATCATCCTGGGAACCCCGAGCTACATGAGCCCGGAGCACGCCCGCGGGCTGCCGGTGGACGCACGCTGCGACGTCTGGGCGCTCTCGGTGCTCGCCTACGAGCTGCTGTCGGGCACCCTGCCCTTCGAAGCACCCACGCTGGAAGACACGTTCCTGCGTATCTGCACCTTCGACGCTACGCCGATTCGGGCCTACGTCGACGTCTCCCCGGCGGTGGAGGCGTTCTTCATCAAGGCCTTTTCGAAGCTCATCGACGCGCGCTTCCAGACCGCGCTCGAGCTCGCGCTCCACCTGGGCCGCGCGCTGGAAGCCACCCCGCCGC
>JABFRG010001100.1 GCA_013141295.1 Polyangiaceae bacterium | reverse complement strand
TCGACTCTTCGCGCCCTTCTTCACCACCAAGCCGGTGGGCTTCGGAACGGGTCTGGGGCTTTCCATCTGTCACCGCATCGTCACCGGAATCGGAGGCACCATCGTGGCCGAGAGCAAGACCGGAGAAGGCAGCACGTTCCGGGTCACGCTTCCCGGAGGCCCGCATGTTCCGACGCCCGCCGCACCCACCGCCGAGCCGGCGGCTCCGGTGCTGCGCCGAGGACGCATCTTGCTCGTCGACGACGAGCCACAGGTGCTGTCGGTGCTCGCGCGCATCTTGGGGCGCCACCACGACACGGTCGCCCTCACCCGAGCCGCCGACGCGCTCGAGCTCCTCCGCAAGGGAGAGACGTTCGACCTCGTCTTCTGCGACCTGATGATGCCCGGTCTCTCGGGCATGGCGCTCTACGAAGAGCTCGGCCGCGTTGCACCGGAACACCAAGCGCGGGTGGTCTTCCTCACCGGCGGCGCCTTCACGCCGGAGGCGCGCACCTTCCTCGACGAGGTGCCCAACCTGCGTCTGGAGAAGCCCTTCGACGTGCGACGCATCACCGAGCTGGCTGCGGAGCGGGTGAACGCGCGCGCTCGGCCCAACGCTCCCTCCGAAGAATGAGCGCGGAGGCTCTCGCCGCGCTTCTGTCCACCAGCGAGGATGGCTTCGTCGTCGCCCGCCTGGGCGAAGGCGTGAGCGAGCACCGTTGGAACGCCGCGGCAGTGCGACTCCATGAAGGGTATGCGCTGGATGACGACGGTCTTGCCGATGCGGTAGCGCTCCGTGACGAGCGCGAGCAGCGGGTGCCCCACGAGGCGTGGCCGACCGTGCGCTTCTTGCGCGGCGAACCCGTGCCGCCGGTGGTGCTGTGGCTCTATCGCGCGGGGTCGCGGTCGCCGGTGCGTGCCTTGCGGTATCGATCCATCGACGCATCTCCGGGCCTTCGGATGCTCCAGGTGGAAGACGTCTCGCATCGGGAAGACCGCCTGCGCTCGGCCGAGCGTGCCGCGCGTACCGCCGAAGCCGACCTCGATGGGTTCGTGAGCGCCATGGCGCACGACCTCCGCGCTCCCTTGCGTGCAATTTGCACCTTCAGCGAGGACCTGCGGCGGCTCCCGGAAGATCAGCTCTCCGGTGAAGCCCGCGAGCTGGCCGGCGAGGTGGCGGCGGCGGGGGTGGAGCTCGGCGAGCTCCTGGAAGGGCTCACGGGGCTCGTCCGCACGGCCCAGCAGCCACTGGTGCCGGAAGCGGTGGACGTATCGGCCCTGGCCGCGGAGATCGACGGCGAGCTACGGCGTCGTTCGCCCGGGCGTACGGTGACGACCCTCGTCGAGCTGTCGCTCCGCTTGCGCGGCGATGCGCGCCTGCTGGAGACCGTGATGGAGGAGCTGCTGGGGAACGCCTGGAAGTTCACCGCGGGCCGCGCCGACGCGACGATCCGCGTGGAGTCACGCAAGCGCGATGACAAGATGTTCGTGTGCGTGGTCGACGACGGCGTGGGCTTTTCCATGGGGCAGGTGGCCCGGCTGTTCCGCCCCTTCCAGCGGCTCCACCGACCCGCCGACTTTCCCGGGCGCGGCATGGGGCTCGCCACCGTGCTGCGCATCGTTCGCAAGCACGAGGGCGACGTGTTCGCGGAATCCGCGGCGTCCGAGACGGTGTTCGGGTTCCACGTGCCGGACCCCCGCGACGTGGGCTGAGCGTCAGGTCCCGTCGGCGCTGAACCCGTTGGTTCGGTGCGTTCCATCGCAGAAGGGCTTGGTCTTGGAGCCACCACAGCGGCAGAGGACGCACTGGGTGGTTCGCCGCACCGTGCGCCCGGTACCGGCGCAGATCTCCAGGTTGCCCTGCACCGCCAGCGGCCCGTCTTTTCGCGGTACGACCGTGAGCGGTCCGTTGCGACGCAGCAGGGGATCCACCGCGTCGGTCTTGGGCTCCCCGGTGGCGGCGAACTCGATGGCGGCGTGCGAGCCGTCGCAGAAGGGCTTGTTCTTCGACGCGCCGCATCGGCAGAGCGTGGCCCGGAACATCGGCCTCTGGCCTTCGAGCGCAAGCTCCGCGTGCACCGCGAGCGGGCCGTTCTCGCGGATGCGCAGCACGTTCACCTCGGGCGCGGTCTCGGCCGGACCGTCGTCCAGCCGCTCGTAGGTGATGGCGCCGGACGGGCAGTCGTGCGCCACGGTGACCAGCGTCTCCACGTGCGCTTCGTCCGGGAAGATCCACTCGCCCGGTGTGTTGGCGAGAAAGACCTTGGGTGCACTCAGCACGCAATGCCGGGCATGGATGCAACGCTTCGCTTCGAAGCGGAGGAGTAGGCTCTTCCCCCGCGCTTCCTCGATCGATGGCGTGGGGCCTCTCGGTGGCGGTGCGACCTTGGGGAGCGCCACGCGGGAACCGGCCCTGCTAGGAGGAGCCGGCGGCGCCACCGTGCGCGGGCCATCGGCGAAGCGATCGGCGAGCGCCGAGAGGCCCTCGATGGCGGCGTCCAGGCGCGGCGAGAGGCCGCGCGCGTGCGCCTGGTAGCCGAGGGCCAGGACCGCCGCGTTCTCCCGGAGGGTACGGAACGCCGCGTGCGGTTCCGGCGGCGCTGCCACGCTCCGCTGCATGGTGAAGGTAAGCCCGGCGTTGACGCCGGGAAGCGCCGGATTGGCGGGGAGGGTGGTGAGGTGCTCGGCGAGCGGCACCAGCGCGTACATCGCCGTCACCGAGGCGTCGCTGACCACCGCGCGCGCCTCCAGGGAAAGCTCCGGCCGCGAGAAGAGGACGTCGAGCGCACGCGCCATGAACAGGTACGCGCCGTTGGCCAGGTCGAGCAGCGTCGCCGCAGGCTCGGCCTCCACCCACACGCGATCGGCGGTGGCCACCGGCCGGCGCATGACCGGGTTGCGCGCCACCGGACGCGCCGGTACGAACGACGGGTTCTTTTGCAGGAGCGCGGCGAGCTCGCTCTGCACCGTCGTGAAGCGACGAAAGTGGCTGGTCTCCGTATCGGCGGGGGAGCCCTCGCCCTGCGTGACGATGGTCTCGATGGCAGCGAGGGCCGAGGCGAGATCGACCACCTTGCTCACGCCCGGCAGCGAGAAGAGGTCGACCCCTACCTGGAGCCGCGGATCGCCCACGAACAACCCGGCCTCGCCGTGCACCCGGGCCAGCTCCACCAGGCCTTCGCTGACGCCGCGATACAGGTGGCCCACGGTGGCGTAGTCCTGCGCGCTGGCGACGATGCGGCCGCGTCGGAACGTGCGTTCGTACACCCGCGCGGAACCGAAGCCCTGGCCATCGGCCAGCTCGACGCCCTCCGGCCGCTCCAGGAACACGAAGTGGTCGATGGTCGCGACGTCGAAAGGCGCCAGCGAGACGGTGACGCCGGCCGGGTGGTAGCCGGGCGCAACCGGAAAGTTGGGGCGCGCCAGGTGCGGCGAGCCGCCCACCGCCGTGAGCAGGTTGTTCACCAGGGCCAGGTGCACCATCTCCTCGCGCGCCACGTCGAGCAGCGTGCGTCGCCACCGCAGCACCGCCGCGAGCTCCTCCTCGGCGAGCCCCTCGCTCGCTTCGCTCTTCAGGCTGAAGGCCGCGTACAGGTAGCAGCACATGAGCCCGTGCTCGATCTCGGCGGCCTCGGTGAGGAGGTAGATGAGCTCTTCGCGGTGCTCGACCAGAAGCGGGGCTTCGGAGGCGGTCATGAGCCTATTTGTCGTTCACGCAGGCCCGGCTGTCAACGACGGTTGCGGATCACTCCCACGCGTCGTCGGTGCCGAACAGCGCCGCGTTGACGTCCTTCTTCGTGCCCGCGAAGTCGATCGGGAGAAGGGTCTGCGTGCAGCTCGTGTCCAGGGCGCCTTCGGGGCTCTCGATGAAGTTCATGAGAATGCGGGTTCCACAGGAGCGCTTCTCGGTGGTCGTGGACGAGGCGATGACGGTGTGCGTGGCGGTGGGGATCTCCACCCAGTGCTGGTGCGCGCCGGTGAAGTGGCCCTTCACCTCACGGGCCTTGCGAAGAAGGGTCGCCGGGTCGAGGCCGCCCTGCAGCACGAGCACCGGCGTGTCGGTCTCGGCCCAGCGCGAAGCATAGGCGTCCGGCGTGTAGGTCGGCCACTTGCCGACGGTGAAGCCCATGTTCACGGTGACGTCGCGCGAGGCCACCGCACCCTCGCGGATGGCCTCGAGATCCGCCGACGTGGGCGACGGCGTCTCCCACATCTCCGAGAACACGATGTTGTTCGAGAGGATCCAACCCCATTGCTTGAGCATCTCGCTCACCGGTTGCTCGCGCGTGAGGTTGGCGACGAGCACCTTCAGCGCCGCCACGTCGCGCGGCTCGCAGCGGTCGGCGCGGTAGGCGATGGCGGGTATGTACCCGCGGAAGCCCGCGTCCATGAGCAGGCCGCCGAAGGCCTGGCGAAAGAGCACGTGGGTGGGGATCTCGGGGATGGCGATGCCCGGGCAGTGCCCGGTCTTGAGCTTGGCGAAGAGCGCCTGGACCTTGGCCCACGGGTCGGGGCCCATCTTCTGTCCGCAGAAGGCGTCCTTGCCGCAGAAGTCGAAGAAGTCCTTGGCCGCCTCGTTGGCGTCCTGATCTTGCCTGGCCAGGCTGCCTCCTTGCGGCACGACGGAGTCGAGGACTACCCCCTGCGACTGCTTGGGAAAGAGCTGCAGATACCGATGCGCCCAGTAGGTTCCGTAGGAGACGCCGTAGACGAACACCGGTTGGTTCGGCTGCTTGGTGCGCTCGATGAGCACCCCCAGATCGTTGGCCGCGTTGGTGGTGTTGAAGAACCGGAGGCGCTCCCCCTCGCGGGCCTTCACGTCGGCGAGGCACGCAGGCCACTCGCTCTCGGTGATGGCGATGCCTCCCTCGCTCGACTCCGCTTCCTGCGCCGGGCATCCGAGGCGGGTGGAGCGACCGGTACCGCGGTGGTCGGGAATGTAGAAGTCCACGTCGGGGAACTTCGTGGCGATGCTCTCGGAGATCCCTTCGAAAGGGTACCCCGATCCACCTGGCCCACCCTGCAGCATCCACAGCGCGCGGAGGCTCTTGCCGCCGGCCGGTCGGTAGCGTTTGACGAACACGTCGATGGTGGGGCCGTTGGGGGCCGCCGCGTCCAGTGGAGCCTTGATGGTGGTGCACTCCACCGTGGTCCCGGTGCCCTCGCTGTGGAGCGGGCAGGGCGTCCATACCAAAGGCTCGGTCGTGGGGCCGGCTTCGGTCGACGGGCCGGCGTCGGCCGCCTGGGAGGAGGAGGGGGAGGTCGATCCGGAGCTGCATCCGCCGGCGGCGAGGGTCCCCAGCGCGAAGACGGAGGTGAGCAAGAGCGTGGGCTTCATGGGCTGGTGATGCCTCAGTCAGCCGGCGCTTTCACCTAACGGCACCTAACAATTGGGGGAGGAGCCGTCGCGCCACACGATCTCCACCGACTCGTCGAACGCATAGCCCGCGTCGGACGTTCGCAGCGCCGACTCCAGGCCGAGCATGCGCAGCCGCCGCACCGCCATGTACACCCGCGCAGCGCCGGAGTCGCGGTGCATCTTCTCGCCCGGCCATCCTGCGGCCTGCACTTCGGCTACCGACAGCGCCTGAGAGGGCGCGCGCTCACGCAGCTCGGCCAGCGCCACCAGGACGAGCCGGAGCGGCCCACGACGGGTGAGGTCGAAGGTGCGCGCCGCGACCCCGAGCCAGCGCCCGTCGCGCGAGAGCTCCACGGTGATCCGAGGGCGACGAGGCCCGGGCGCGAGCGCGGCCCGCAATGCCGCCGTTCGACCGCCCCAGGAGGCATCGTCGGTGGCGCGCATGGCAGCGTCGAGCTCGTCGAGCCTGCGCTCGGCGAGCCGCAGATCGCCGCGATTGAGTGCAGAC
>JABFRG010000654.1 GCA_013141295.1 Polyangiaceae bacterium | reverse complement strand
CCGTTCTCGCCCGAGCCCCAGCACTTGGCTATCCCCCCGGAGAGGAGCGCGCAGGTGTGGGCCGCGCCGAGCGCCACGTCCACCACCGCGCCGCCGAGGTCCAGC
This sequence comes from Polyangiaceae bacterium, assembly GCA_013141295.1. Lineage (GTDB taxonomy): Bacteria > Myxococcota_A > Polyangia > Polyangiales > Polyangiaceae > JABFRG01. The sequence continues at coordinate 5,743 of JABFRG010000654.1, read as the reverse complement.
GCGGGCAGCGACGCGACCGTCTCTCCCGGGGTCGCAGCGCGATCGCGCAGGTCGCCCAGGCCCAGCTGCCCGTCGCTGTTTCGCCCCCAGCAGCGGGCCGATCCATTCTTGTAGAGTGCACAGGTATGGTCGCCGCCGGCGCGCACCAGACGCAGCGGGCCCGGGACCACCGGGATCGACGCATCGAGGCTCGCGTCGCGCGCCGGCCTCGGGCCCGCGTCGCCAACGCCATCGGAGCTGCCGCCGGAGAGCGTGATGCCGCAGGCGCTCGCGGCACCGAGGAAGAGAGCAGGAAGGAACGCGGCGTGGACCCGCATGGGTCCACGGTATCACCACGGCCCGAAGCCTAAGGCTTCTCTTTCGGGGCGTCGGCGTCCCAGGTGGTACGTGGCGGATCGAGGCGGATGGCCCCGAGAATCTTGGTGCGCGCCAGCGCCAGCCGGTGGGAGAGCACGGCTTCTTCCGCCGAGCCGCCTTGCGGTACCTCGGTCGTGAAGTGGAAGAACAGGCAGGTCCGAAGGAAGGCGCCGGTGGCGAACACGTGGCCCATCAGCTTGGCGGGGGCTGCCGGCGTGGTCGGGGCGCGGCCGCCGTGGGGACGGCCGGCGGCGGTGGGATCGCCGAGGGCGATCCAGATGCGCGTGTCGTACGCCTCCGGCCCCACGGTGATTTCGTCGGCCACCAGCGAGAGCCCTTCGTCGCTCACCAACCCCCGGCGCTTGGCGGCTTCCCGGCACTTGTTGCGGTTCATGAGATCGTCCTCGCGGAACACCGAGAGGACGATGCGCGAGGAGGTAGCCTCGTGCCGCGCCGTGAGCTCCGGCTCCCGGTGGTCGTCGATGCGCCAGGCCTTGCCTTCGGGCAGCGGCAACGTGAGCTGGAAGCGCTGCGAATGAAAGCTCCCCCAGCTGGCCTCGGAGAGCTCCGGAGCCCCGGGCGCCTGGGAACCTTCGCCTTTCGCGGAAGGCGAAGGCACGGGAACGTGCGGGGCGTCATCCACCGCCGGAGCGCACGCGACCAAGATCAGCAGCGCGACTCCGGGCAGCGATGCTCGCTCGGTCAAACCTTGGTGAGCCACGCGGCGTGGGCCGTGTCGGTGCCGCGCACCACGTCGAAGAAGCGCTCCTGAATCCGCTTGGTGATGGGGCCCACGGTGCCTTCGCCGATGGGGCGGTTGTCGACCTCGCGGACCGGCGTCACCTCGGCGGCGGTGCCGGTGAAGAAGACCTCGTCGGCCAGCCACAGCTGATCGCGGGTGATGCGCGTCTCTTTGACCTCGATGCCGAGCTCGCGAGCGAGCTGCATGACCGTGTCGCGGGTGATGCCTTCGAGGATCGAGGACGCCAGGTCGGGCGTGTAGAGTACACCCTTCTTCACGAGGAAGATGTTCTCGCCGGAGCCTTCGGACACGTAGCCGTTGGCGTCGAGCATGATGGCTTCGTCGTAGCCGCCGAACTTCGCCTCGCGCTTGGCGAGCACGCTGTTGGTGTACTGGCCGGCCATCTTCGCCTTGGCGAGGCTGATGTTGATGTGGTGCCGGGCGAAGGAGCTGATCTTGGTGCGAATGCCGGTCTTCAGCGCTTCTTCGCCGAGGTAGGCGCCCCACTTCCAGGCGATGACCGAGGTGCGGCAGGGGTTGTTGGGGGCGTAGATGCCCATGGCGCCGTCGCCCATGTACACCATGGGACGCAGGTAGCCGTCTTCCATGGAGTTGGCGCGGAGGAGCTCGGCGCAGGCCTTCATCACGTCCTCGCGGGTGAACTTCGGGGCGAGGAGGGTGAGCTTGCAGGTGTCGAAGAGGCGATCGACGTGCTCGCGCAGGCGGAACACGTAGGTCTGGCCGTCGGCCCGCTTGTACGCGCGAATGCCTTCGAAGGCGGCGACGCCGTAGTGCAACGAATGCGTGAGAACGTGGACATTGGCGTCGTCCCAATCGACGAGCTCACCATCCATCCAGATCTTCTTGAGTTTATCCACCATGCGTCGCTCCGAGGACCGCGCCGCCGAGGCGTCGCGCGCCGAGAAAACCGGGGGTTCGGGGTACCCACACCATCGTTCGAGGGTGGCGTGGGGCTCCCTCAAATCGTCATAGTCTCGCCGTCTCGGGAGAGCCAGCAGGAAACGTCGGCCCTTCGTCGCGCGGCCGCGTTACGCCCTCAACGACGCAGCAGGACGTAGATGGCGCCGCTCCCGCCATCGCCCGCGGTGGCCGACGCGAAGGCATCGACGTGCTCGCGGGCCCCGCCCTGGGAGAGCCATGCGGCGATTTCGCCCCGCAGGACCGAGATGCCGCCGGGGCTGCCGTGGCCCTTGCCATGCACCACGAGCACGCACTTTTCCCGCCGGCTGCGCATCTGCGCGAGAAACCCCAGGAGCCGCGGCTGGGCTTCGGAGGCTGTCAATCCGTGCAGGTCGAGGGTGCCATCTACCGGAAACGCGCCATGGCGCAGCTTGCGGAGCGTCGGCGGGGGCACGTCCACACGCCGGCCTTCGAGCTGGGTGCCATCGTCGGTCACCTCGAACGCCACCTCTGCCAGGGCGAGGTCCCGGAGTCGGCTCCGGGCGTCCTCGGTCTCGGTGCGCGCTTCGCTCGCGGCCCTGCGTGCGTCGTCGCGGGAGCTTCCCTCGGTCAGGGCGGCGGCCTTGGGCAATCGCTTGGGCGCGCCGTCGAGAGGGGCGACGCCGCCCATGAGTCGAGCGAACGACATGTCCTCCTCGCCGGGCGCGGGTCGTGCGGGGGCGCGCGGGGGTGGCGCCTTGGGCTTCTTGCCGGCGGCCTTCTGCGCTTCCTCCTCGCGGGCGAGCTTGTCCTTCAGCTCCTTCAGCTTGGCGAAGGGCGATGCGTCCTGCGCTTTCTTCTTCATGGTCCCTGCATCCGCGCTCGAATGGCGCTCCGCACCGACTGGATGCCGGTGAGGACGCCGTCCTCGTAGTGCCAGTCCGGATCGTCGAGCTCGGGAAAGTCGTGGGGGTTCTTGATGTCGTCGGCGGTGATGCCGGGCTTCAGGCGCCGTGCCAGGTCGACCACCTTGCGCTCCTGCAGGGTCTCCATGTCCACCAGCAGGGCTTCGAGATCCACCAGGCTGATGGCGCCTGCGTTCGCTTCTTCCATGGTCATGCGTCCTCGAGCAATGTGATGGCGTCGCTTTCGTCCACGTCGCGGAAGATGCCGCGCCCATCTTCCGCGTGGCGCGCGACGGTGGCGCCGCGCTTGGGGCAGATGCCCATGCAGAAGGTCTTCGTGACCCATACCTGGTGCACCATGCCCCGGCGCAGGCTCTCTTCCTTGAGCAGCTTGAACACCCGCTCGCCCGCCTCTCCGCAGCCCGGGCCGAGGGGGTTGTCGTCGGCGCGAACGTTGGCGCACACGAACAGGTGCACCCGCGGAAGCTGTGGGGAGCGGATCACGGGCCCGCGCCGTGGCGGCGGAGGAACGTCTCGAGGGCCACCGCCACCAGCGCATGCTGCACCTGGCCGCTGTCGAGAAGGGCTCCGAGGGCGCTGCGCGGTACCAGGGCGGTTTCGCACTCCTCGAGCTCGTCGAAGGCGGTGCTCCCGGTGGGCACCGCATCCCACGCCACGTAGCTGTAGATGCGGTTGCCCTGGAGCGCAGGGTTCGGCTGCAGGTCGGAGAGGAGCTCGATCTTCCCGGCCTCGAAGCCGCTCTCTTCCAGGAGCTCGCGCCGAGCCGCCGCTTCCGGGGCTTCGCCCGCGTCGATGACGCCGCCCGGCACCTCGAGCGAGAGCTCGCCGGGGCCGAACCGGTACTGCCACACGAAGACGATCTCCTGGGCCGGCGTGACGGCCACCACGTTGCACCAGTTGCGGCACCCGAAGGTGAAGACGTCGCGCATGGGCTGGCCGGCGGCGTCGTGGAGCAGGCCTTTTTCCACGGCGAAGATGCCGAAGTCGGCGACGATCTCGATGCGAGGGCGGCTCCACGGTCGCATCGCGGGCGGCGGAACGATCATGCCCGGAGTTGTAGTACCCGCGGGGCGGAAAATCGACCGTCGCGAGGGCCGCAGCCAAGGCATTTTGATCGAGGTCCCGCAGTAGTGCTAGAACCGTGGGTCCCCGTGAGCGCCGCGAACAAAGAGAGGGCCGCAGCCCAGAAGTTCATCGTGAAGAATCGCGCGGCGACCTTCAACTACGAGGTGGAGACGCGCTACGAGGGCGGGCTCGTGCTCCTCGGCAGCGAGGTCAAGTCCATGCGGAACGGCAAGGTCGACCTGGTCGACGCCTACGCCTCGGTGGACAACGGTCAGGTGTGGCTGAAGCAGATGTATGTTGCACCTTTCGAGCAGGCCAAGACCTTTCCCCACGAGGTGCGCCGGGCCCGCAAGGTGCTGCTGCACCAGAGCGAGATCAACGAGATCGAGAAAGAGCTCACGCGCTCCGGGTACACCCTGGTGCCGATGGAGCTCTATTTCAAGGACGGCCGGGTGAAGGTCACGCTGGGCCTCGCCAAGGGCAAAAAGTCCTACGACAAGCGCGCCGATCTCGCCAAGAAGACCGCCGACCGCGAGGCGCGGCAGGCCATCAAGGGAGGCCGGGACCGATGAGCCGCGTCGTATGGCAAAAGGGCGGCGAGGCGCGGGTGCTCGCCGTGGCGGGCGAGGCGGTGACGCTCAGCTCCACCATTCCGTCACCCCCCGGCTCGCGCATCGACGGCACGCTGGAGCCCAGCGGCCAGGCGTTTCGCATCAAGATTCACAGCTCGAAGCGCACCGAAGAGGGCGGCGAGGCACGGTTCATCCTCCAGGGCCGGGCCATCGACCTGACGCGCGAAGGCCGCGCGACCCTCACCGCGATGATTGCGACGAACTAGGTCGCGCGCGAGACGGAAGAGAGCGGGCACGGGCACGTGGAAGAGGGTCGCGGCCAGGGGCGATGGGGGGACAACGGGCGGCCGATGGGCCGACATGGTGGCCAGCTGCGAAGGCTTCTCGTCGGGAGCTGCGAAGGTTTCCGTCGGGAGCGGCGAGGCGCCTTGGCTGCTCGCGCAGGGCGAACGTGCACTCGATCTCGGAGCGCGCCAGCCGCGCGCAGAGCGCGCCAAGCGACAAGGACCGGTGCCGTTGGATGGGATGACTGGCTCGCAGTTCTGCTCGGCCGAGCGCGGAGCGCAAGGCATCCGAGTCCTCGGCCTTGTCGCCCACCAGTCTCGCCCATACACGTGCCCGTGCCCGTGCCCGCTCTCTCTCTCTCCCTGCGGCCGGAAGCTTAGGGACAGGCCCTCGGGCGCAGGCCCTCGTGGGCTACTTCGTTCCCAGGTCCGCTTGCTTCACGCCGGCGATGGCGGCCTTCGCGGCGGCCAGCGCCGGGTCGCGCTTGCCGCGCATCCAGTCCACGGTGACGAAGCAGTCGCTGTCGTCGTCCTGAACGGCCACGTGATAAAACAGCCCGTCCTCGCGCTCGCCGCCCACGCCGCCGTGGCCGAAGTCGCTCACCGGCTTGGCCTTCTTCAGGGTCTTCTGGATGTCGGCGAGCTTCTTGGTCACCGCGTCCTTGGCGAGCTTCTCGTTGCAGATGTAGCTCACGGTCGCGCCCTCGAACGGCTTGCCCGGCACCAGCACGCTGCAGGTGGGGCCGCAGTCGGCGCAGGTGGCGGGCGGCTGGCCCACCTTCATGTTGGCGAGCGGGCCGGTGAGCGCTTTCTCCGGGAGCAGCGCGTCGCACTTCAAGCGCTCCGCGAGCTTGCCGGTGCCTGCGGCGGACGCGCTGGCGCTGGGCGCCGCGGCTG
>JABFRG010000400.1 GCA_013141295.1 Polyangiaceae bacterium | reverse complement strand
GCATCGCCCTCGGCTCGGCGGTGTTCCCGTATCTGCAGTCACCCGCCGTGACGGCGATGGTGGCGGCACAGAAGGCCCGCGGCACCACCCTGAGCATCAACTCGGCGCTCCGCACGCTGCCGCAGCAGTACATGCTGTACCGGTGGTACCAGACCGGCCGCTGCGGCATCAGCCTCGCCGCCAAGCCCGGGACCAGCAATCACGAGTCGGCCCTCGCGCTCGACGTGCAGGACAACGCAGGGTGGCGCTCGGCCATGACCGGCAAGAGCTTCCGCTGGCTCGGCGCCAGCGACCCGGTGCACTACGACTACGTCGGCGCCGGCGCGGTCGACCTGCGCGGCCTCTCGGTGAAGGCCTTTCAGCGACTGTGGAATCGCAACAACCCCACCGACAAGATCACCGAGGACGGATCGTACGGGCCGTCCACCGAAGCGCGCTTGGCGAAGGCGCCCATCGGAGGGTTCGCAAAGGGTGCAGATTGCACCAATGTCGACGGCGGCGTGAAGACCGACGGCGGTGGCAGCTTCGGCGAGGAAGGCGGCACCGAGGAGCTCCCGCCCTATACGCCCGACGCAGTGCCCGACGCGCCCGAGCCCGCCGACGGTGCCGAGATCGCCCCGCTGGAGGCGGGATCCGGCTGTTCCACCGGTTCGGCGCCGACTTCCAGCGGCGCCCTCGCGGGCCTCGCGGGCCTCGCGCTGGTGGTTGCATTCGGTCGTCGCAAGCGGGGCTAGAGCCAGCGCTAAATCAGCGAGGGTCGCGGACTCCAGAGGACTCATTCGTTCCGGCGTCCGCCTTCGCGTTCCTTCCGACCTGCCAGGGACCGAGACTGAAGATCGAGATCCGGACAAGATCGGGCTCGGGCTCGGGCTCGGAGCCCGCTGGCGAGGCTGCGCCCTGCTCTGGTCGACAATCACGCTCGCTGATTTAGAGCTCGTTGCGGCGCCTTCGCGTCTCCACGTGGGCCATGAGGCCTTCGATGTGGGCCGTCGCCCCGTCGCCGCGCCCGAGCTCTTCGAGCCGCACGACCACCGCGTTGGTGTCGCGCGCGAGGGCGTTGAGGTCGGCGGAGAGCTCTCGCTGGCGAGACCCACCGACCACGATGACGTAGGGCGTGAGCGAACGCATCGCTTCGCTCGCCTCGTCGACGTCGTGTGCCGACAGCACCGGAAAGGGCATCAGGCGTTCGCCGAGCTCCGATGCCGTTCGCCCGTCCGCCACGACCAGCACCGATGGGACCGAGGTCCTCCTGCGCGTAGCCTTCTCCGTCATCATCGGCTCCTCCCGCTGAAAATACATCGACCTCCCATTAGCGAGGACCGTACCAAGGCGTTCGATGCCTGGGTGTGGCGTTCCGACGCAACCTTCCGCGCCATTTCGTCGATGGATCGGTTGGCGACCGCAGCGTCGACGATGCACGTGTCGCGGCGTCACTACACCACCTCGCTCCACACCGTGCTCGTGGACGCCGAAGAGCAGCCGTGGCACCCTCACGGGTGAGGCGAGGGTTTACCCGAGCCCGGAGGTGGAGGAACGAAACACAAGGAGAACTGCCATGGAAGACAAGGACTTCCGGCAGGGCTTCGGGTGCTCGTTCCTCGAGTCGCTGCTTTGCGACCTCGGTGAACGCCCCGTGGGCTCTGCTCGGATCGACCGTAGCGAGATCGAAGCACGCATCGCCGCCCTGGAGGTGGCGCATCGGCACGAGCTCCCACCCTCCACCTCGCCGGACGTCCACCACTACACGGCGACGCTCATCGTCGCCTACCGCGCGCTGGTGGCCGCAGGCATCGACGATCCGCTCGGCCGCATCGGGCGCGCGCAAGCCGAGGCCACCGCGGTGATGGGCGAGAAGGTGCGCGCCGCCCTGGACCAGGCCGATGATCCGCTCAAGACCATGCGCCACTACTCCAAGGAGCGGGAGCGCACGTACTTCGGCGACGCCTTCACCTTCGAGCGACCGCGCGACGACGAAGGCGGCTACCACCTGGAGGTGACCGCGTGCGCCTACGTGCGGCTGTGCGCCGCGGAGGGCGTTCCCGAGCTCGGGCCCGTCCTCTGCGCCTTCGACACCGCCTGGATGGATGCCATCGAGCCGGCTCGGCATGGGCTGGTGATCCTGCGGCCCACCACGCTCGCGCGGGACGGCGAGCGCTGTCGCTTCTGGTTCCAGCGAACGCCCGTGTCAAAGTAGCGGCGGGCAAACCGTCGCGTCGCGCCGCGGAGGCCTTGCGCTTCCGCGGCGCGTTTGCGAGCGGAGGCGCCAAAAGCATGGCCAGGCGCGCCAACCCCGGGCCGGCGGGGAAGAACGCTGGCGGTTATGGCTACCACCCACCATGCGTTCCTTTCGTCTGTCGCTGCTCCTGGTCGTGCTCCTCGGATGTGGAAGCCCGCGGGACGACGCTCCCGACGCTTCGAGTGACCACGATGCCACCACCGGTCGCGGGCCCGAGCTCGAGGCCGGTGCCACGCCCGTCGGCGACGGTGCGTCGTCATCCGACGGCGGTGTGGCGACCTGCGGCGGGGCCATCTGCCGCGACGGTGCCACGTGCGTGCGCGGCGCTTGCGAGCAAACCTGCACCGGCGCATCGGTTCCCGGCGACTACGCCACGCTGCAGAGCGCCGTCTCCGCGCTCGCACCCACCGGTGGCACCATCTGCCTGGCGCCGGGCGACTACGCGGAGTACGTGCGGGTACCGTTGACCGTCGCGCCGATGCACATCGTCGGCGTGTCGGCGGCGAAGACCAGCATCCAGCACCTCGAGCTGGCGACGCACGGCTCCCTGCGCGGCGTGACGGTGCGGCAGGGCGCGGTGCTCCGGCTGGCGTCGCCTGCCGACTATCCGGGAACGTCGCTCGAGATCGTCGGATGCCGGTTCACCTACGACAATGCGGTCGACACCTACGGCAATCGCGCCGACGTGCCCGCGCTGCTCTTCGCCCGGGAGTACCCGCGCAATGCGGCCACCGCGGCGGCCAAGGCACCGGTGGCCATTCGCGGCACGCGCATCGATTCGGAGACCACCGGCGGCGGCATCTTCCTGGATGGCCCTTCGGCGCTCGACCTCGCCCTCGACGGCGTCGACCTCTCCGCGCGCTACGGTACCGCGCTCGCCATCGCGCCCTACGGCACGCCCTACGCGCCGAGCGCCCTTGTGAGCGTGGCCCTCACGAGCTCCTTCATCCACGACTCCGCCCAGGGACTGGCGTCGTCCGCCGCGGGGCCGCTGGCGCTACAGGTGCGGAACAATACCTTCCTCCGCGTCTCCGGCACCGCCCTGCGGGTCGCCACGCCGCAGTCTCCGGTGGAGTACTTCAGCAACCTGTTCGTGGAGAACGGCACCGCCGTGGACATGGCGCGGGCGAACGTCGCGGGGGCGCGTGAGCCCGAGAACCTGCAGGCACCGGACGTGCTGGGGCACGGACACGATCTGTACTTCGGCAACACCACGAACTTCGCAGGCGCCGCGGTGCTCGACGCCGCAGATCTCAAAGTGGACCCGCTTCTGGGGGCGGCGACCGAAGGGCCGCCTCCGCTCCGGCCAGGCTCGCCCGCGCGGGGAGCCGGCGAGACCCGCGGCGCGCCGGCACAAGACTACTGGGCACGCGCAAGGGTGGGGCGCAACGACATCGGCGCCATGCAAGATCCCTGATAACGGCCTCGCGCGAAAAATCGAACCGAGCGCCCCGAAGACGTGTCGATCCACGATACGATCGAGCGCGCACCATGCTCTCTGCGCCCGTTCTCGACGCCCTCGCCAAGCTCACCGCGGCCCTCCTCGAAGCTCCGACTCTCCGCGATCCCCTCCTCGCGCGCTGGCGCTCGGCCGGTCGCGAGCATCCGTCGGAGCTCTCCGCCGAGCTGCTGCAAGCGGCCGACACCTGGTCCGCCGGCGCGTCGGTGTTCACCAAGGACGACTCCCTCTCGGAGCTCGGTGCGCTCCTCGCCGAGCCGGCCGGCGACGTGATTCTCCTCTGGTGCAGCGCCAGCGCGGGTCGCCGCGACGTCGAGCTCGCCAAGCTCCTGCAGAAGGCCCGCGGCACCGAGCGCGCCGAAGTCGCGCTGCCGATCGTCCGCGACCGGGTGGCCCAAGGACCACTGCTCGACGCACTGGCGTGCGCCCCACTGCTCGGAGACGGCAAGGACCTGGGGCTGCCGGAGAACGCGCAAGCCCGGGCTCGCCTGCAGATCCTGGTGTGGGAAGCGGGCGCGAGCGCCCTCGAGGTGCCGCAGCTGGGGGCGTGGCTCTGGAGCTCCGAGGCCACCTTCGAGGCGATGGTGAAGGTGCCCGCCGCAGGTGCGCTGCGAGGTCGCGTGCTCGCAGCGCGGTGTCTCGAGGTGGCGGCGCACGGTATGCCGGTCGCCACCGATCCGGAGCTGGTGGGCAAGACGCTCCAAGTGCTGCAGCCGCTGCTCCTGCATCCGGAGCCCCTGGTGTGGGTGCATGCGGCGCGGGCGCTGGGCAGGCTGACCGGGCCGGTGGAGCAGCTGCAAGGCACGCTCCTCGACTGGGTGCTCGGTGAATCACGGCTCCTGCGTCAGCGCGCCATCACCGCGTTCGCGTCGCTTCCGCGCGATCGCTTCACGTTCGTGGCCGGGCAGCTGGGCGCCATCATCGGTGCACCCGACGCCGACCCTTGGGTGCTGGCGGCGGTGGCGGCGGCCACGCCGTACCTGCACTTCGAGCGCAAAGACCTGTGGGACCGCCTCACCAAGCGGATCCTCGCGGGCGACGGCGGCGCCATCTCGGCGCGTGCGCTGGCTCGCGGGCTCGCGACCTTGTGGCGTCGGGGGCCGCAGCACGCGGAGTCCATCGAAACCCCGCTGCGTGCGCTCCGCGACATGGCGCGCCACGCGAAGCCCACGTCCCTCGACGAGACGCGCCGGTGGATCGAGGTCATCGCGGTCACCGATCCCATCGACGACGCCGAGCGCGATCCGCTCGATCTCGAGCTGGGCATCGAGAACCTCACGCGCATTGCCGCGCAGTACGACGACGAAGAGGCCGACGCGCGGGCCGCGCGATTCGCTGGCTCACTCCTCTCCACGTTCGCGGAAGCGAGGCGCATCGCGCTGGGCTCTGGGCGCGTACGCCAGCGGGCTGCGGCGGTGAACGCCCTCGAGGGGTCGGCGCGAGCCTTCGCCCTGCGCTTGTGGGCTCCGCTCCTCGCCACCTGTCCCAGCGGCGATCCGGTGGAGGAGCCGAACCTGGAGGAGACGTGGAAGACGGTGGCCCGCGCGCCCGCGGAGATCCTCGACCTCTTGAAGGAGCGCCGCTCCAGCGAGGATTTCCACGCGGAGGACGAGCTGCCGCTGGAGGTCCTGGCGATTCGCCTGGGCGGCTACGCGCTCGACGCCTGCGGGGATGCGGACCTCGGGCCCGGCCGCGGCCCCACTGCGCACGACACGTGCCTGTGGCTCCGGAAGATCGAAGGCCTCGCCGACGGCTCGCGGGAGCTGCCGGAGTCGCTGAAGAATGCACTCTCCACGCTTTTCTGGCGCCTGGTCGATACCACCCGCGGCACCTCGCTGGGCGAGGTCGACGACGTGCGCTGGCTCGGCCCCTTCGCCGCGTGGTGGGCCTTGGTCATCGACCGGCCGGCCATGTTGCTGCAGCTCGGCACCGCGCTGCCGATGATGGACCCGGAAGCGCTGGCCCAGTGCTGCGCCCAGGCGGAAGCGCTGCGCACCGCGGTTTCGCGCGGCGAGGCGGAAGGCCGCTGGGGCGTGGGTACCTCGGAGGCGCTGGCCGCACTTCATGCGGTCGATACCGAGCTCTCGCACGCCCTCATGGAGCTCTCGCAGACGCTCGAGGCCTTCGGCGTCGGTTCCGCTGGCGCCGCCGAAG
>JABFRG010000914.1 GCA_013141295.1 Polyangiaceae bacterium | reverse complement strand
TCGCATGGCTGCATTTTACACGCGATACGACGTGCTCTTGACGCCCACCCTGGGGCTCCCGCCGCCGCGCATCGGCGATCTGGCGCCCAAGGGGCTGGAGGCGAAGCTGCAAGAGTTCGTGGTGGATCGCGGCCTCGGCGCCGTCCTCAAGGTGCCCGGTCTGGTCACGCAGATCGCCAAGAAGATCTACACGTTCATTCCCTGGACCTCGCTCGCCAACGTGGCGGGGCTCCCCTCCATGAGCGTGCCGCTGGTGTGGAACGCCGCGGGCCTGCCCATCGGCACCATGTTCACCGGCCGCTTCGGCGACGAGGCCACGCTCTTCCGCCTGGCTGCGCAGCTGGAAGGCGCCCGTCCCTGGGCCAAGCGCCGCCCCGGTACCTTCGCCGGCTGAGCACGGCTCCTCCCCGTGAAAGGCGGAGCTCGGCCCCAGCCGCCGGGTGGGCTGCAAAGCTGCGCTGACGGTGCGCGTTCCCCCCGGCTTGCGCCGTGTTTTCGGGCGAAATCCGCGTGCGAACGTTGCCCCCCTCCGGAGCGTCGTGCTTTCCTCGGTCCCATGCGTTCGACCTCCGCGCTCCTGTTGTTGCTCCTCGCGTGCGGTTCGAAGACCCCACCGCCGGCCACGCCGCCCACCGAAGAAGGCGATGGCGGTGAAACCTCGGCCGACGCCGGCGCCGCCGATGCGGCCCTCGCGCCCATCTCCATCGACGAGGCGTCGAGCTCCTCCATCGGCGGCACGTACGGCAGCGCCAAGGTGTTCTTCTCGTCGGTGGTCCTGGTGGGTCGCGGCGGCACCTGGGAGCTGCAGATGTCGGAGAGCACCATCCCCGGCCGTGGCGCGCAGATGTTCCTCGATCTCGGACAGATGATGGCCAAGGTGGGCGAGCCCTTCGACGCCGAGATCTCGGCCATCCAGGTGTCGCTGAATCCCACCACCGCCGAGAACGTGAGCGGCTACTGCAAGGGCTCGGCGCTGGTGCGTTTCGAGAGCTTTCCCGAGATTCCCGCCAAGCTGCCGAAGAAGGCAGTGGAGCTCAAGGGTGGCTCGGTGAAGGTGGTGGCCCGTGCAATCTGCAAGGATACCCCCTTCAAAGCCGACGGCACGTACTACGTGGCCGGCACCAGCGCCATCGGCAAGACCATCCTCGTCAAGTAGTCACGCGCGGGTCAGCGCGCGCACCACCTCGGCGTGCCCGGGAAATCGCGCGAGTAGGTCGCGCTGCGTGCCCAGCTCGAAGTCCTCGAAGTCGAACCCCGGCGCAACGGTGCAACCCACGAGGGCGAAACCCTCGCCGCCGGTGACGTAGCTTCCGAACCACGCCCGGGCCGGCACCACCTGCTGCGGTGCGGCGCCGCGCGCGAAGTCGAGGCCGAGCAGGAGATCTTCCCGGCGGCCATCATCGTGCAGGACCACGATGGTCAGGGGGGAGCCGGCGTAGAAATGCCAGACCTCGTCGCTGGCGATGCGGTGCAGCGCCGAGTATTCGCCCTCCCGAAGGAGGAAGTAGATGGCGGTGCTGGCGGCGCGGTCGCCCGCGAAGCGCCCCTCGCCGAGGCCGGCCAGCGCGGCCTCGGGCAGCACGTCCGGCGCCCGGTACGTCTCCTTGTAAAATCCGCCCTCCGGGTGGGGCAGGAGGCCGAGAGAGGTCACCAGGTCGGTCGCGTTCATGGGTGCACCTTACACTGATGTCGCCCATGCGTCCGCTCGGAAGCACGGCTTCATACGGCCTGCTCGTCGCCCTGGCGTCGTGATACGCTTCCCCGGTGACCGTCAGCGCACAGCCGGTGCGTCGTGCAGCTCCCCTCACGGTGGGGCGCTACACCCTCTATGAGATGATCGGGGCCGGAGGCATGGCCGCGGTCTATCTGGGGCGTCTGCGCGCCGGAAATGGCTTCTCGCGCACGGTCGCGGTGAAGCGCCTGCACCCGCAGCTGGCGCTCGACGCCGACTTCGTCGACATGTTCATCACCGAGGCCAAGCTGGCGGCGCGCATTCGCCACCCCAACGTGGTGGCGACCATCGACGTGGTCCACGACGGACCCGACGTGCTCCTGGTCATGGACTACGTGCAGGGCGAGTCGCTCTCGGCCCTGCTCCGGCGAGTGCGCCAGCAAGACCAATGGCTTCCGTTCGACATTGTCTCGGGGATCTTCTGCGGGGTGCTGGCCGGCCTTCAGGCGGCGCACACCGCGACCCAGGACGACGGCTCGCCGCTGGCATTGGTGCATCGCGACGTCTCTCCCGAGAACGTCCTGGTGGGGGCAGACGGCGTGGCCCGCGTGCTCGACTTCGGTGTGGCCAAAGCGGCCGGAATGTCGAGCATCACCAAGGAGGGGACGGTCAAAGGCAAGCTCGCGTACATGGCGCCGGAGCAGCTCCTGGGCTTGCCCGTTACGCCGTGCACCGACCTGTTCGCGCTGAGCGCCGTGTTGTGGGAGACGCTCACCGGACGCCGTGCATTCAAAGGCGACAATGACGGCGAGACGGTCAACCGCATTCTCCACGAGCCCATCGTGCCGCCTTCCGAGTACCGTCCCGAGATTCCCGCCGCGCTCGAGGCGGTGATCCTCAAAGGCCTTCAGCGCGACATCGGCGAGCGCTTTCAGTCGGCCGAGGAGATGCAGCGGGCGCTCGAGGAGGCAGCACCGCCGGCCACGTCGCGAAAGATCGCGGAATGGCTCAAGGAGGTCGCGAGAGAGAGCCTCGCCGAGAAGGCGCTCAAGGTGGCCACGATGGAGAGCAGCGCGCCGGCTCTGGTCGACGCCATCATCCCCGTGGAGCAAGACCGGACCGAGCTCGATCTCGCTTCGTCTTCGTCGCTTCGTCGCACGTCGCCCCGCTGGCACTACCTCCTTCCGTTGGCGGTGCTTCTGGTCGCTGCGGTGGCCCTCGGCGCCTGGGCGCTCGGACGCACCCGCGAGCCCCCGATCGCGCCGGTGGCAGGCGGCACCGGTACCCCCACGGTGGTCGCAACGGTATCGCAGCCCACTTCCACGCGCCCCGCGCCGCTCCCCAGCGCCGTGGCGAGCCTCGGCGACCCCACCGGCAATCACGCGCTTCCGCGGCCGACGGCGACGCCGACCAAGCGCGTCGTGCCGAAGCCCACCAGCACGTCGCTCTACTCGCGAGACTGAGCGCTCAGTTGCACTGCTTCTTCACTTCCTCGCAGGTGAGGCCGTTCTTGCACCGCGACCCGTCGGAGTTGCTCTCGCCGCACGCAAGGCACGCATTGGTCTTGCAAATCTGGCTGCCTCCGGGGCAGTTGGCTGCGACGCCACACGGACAGTGCGCGTACGAACCACCCAGGCAGTAGGCCGTCGCCGCCGGCTCGCAGCTGCCCTCCGCGGAAGCGGCTCCGCCATCGGCGCAGCGAAAGCACTCCACCGCGCTACCGGCGCAGGCCCCGCAACCGGCGACGCAGACCCGCGTGGTGGGGCAGAGGAGCTGACCGGTCGCGCACGACGCGCAGGACGTCCCGGCGAGGCAAACGCCATTGCAGATATGCCCGGTCGCGCATCCTGCGTCGGTACCGCCATCGGGTTGCGGGCCGGAATCGACCCCCGCGTCGGGGTTGTTGCCGCCCTCGGGAGCGGCATCTCGCGGGATGCCACCTTCACCCAGGGAGCCGCCGTCGGAGGCGCCGAGAACGTAGTCCTTGTCGATGCCGAGCACCGCGGTGCAACCGGCGAGCAAGAGGACCGGAACGGCGTGACGTACCTTCACCATGAGGTCTCCAGTTGCACGCGGTTCCAGCCCACGCTCACCCGAGGGCCCTTGGGTTCGGTGATGAACAGCACCACCGCCGCTGCCGCGAACGCGCCGCCGGCGATGAATCCGATGGTGCTCACGAGCCCCAGTGTTCGTGAGGCATCGGCGGCGTCCTTCCCGGCGGCATTGCAGGTCGTCCCGACGCAGTTCGCGTCGATGGTGCTCTTCTTCCCGAGCGTGAGGATTCCGGTCACGGTGCCGACGCCAAGCCCCACGACGGAGAGCGCACCGGCGCCGACGGTGAGCCCCAGGTGTCCGCCCGGTGCCGGCGCGGCCGGAGGAGGCGTTGCCGTTCGTGCGAGCGGCGGCCCGGGGCGCGGGGACGGTGGTGCAATCTCCACCAGCTTCTTCTCGGCGTCGCGCAGGTCGAAGGTCTCCTTTGCCATGGTGCCATCGGCCAGCACGATGGTCACTTCGTGCGGTCCCGGGTCCACCGGAAGCGACGTACCCAGCGAGGGCGCGCCGAGCGGAACCCCGTCGCGCTTCACGACGGCGCCGTCGGGCAAGGAGCCGCGCACCTTGATGGTGAGCTCCGGCACGCGCGGCCGAAGGGCCGCCAGCTGACGTTCGGCGATGGCCGGCCGCTCTTTCTGCTTCACCCGCTCCTGCGGCGTCATCCGCTCGAAGCGCGCTTGGTAGTCGCCATAGTGCGTGACCGCGCTGGCGGTCTTGCCGCCGCGCGCTTCGCACTCCGCCAGCGTGAACAGCGTCCCCGCCCGCGGATCGAGGTGGAAGCTCTCGGCCAGCTTGGGGCACGCGGCGTCGTAGTGGCTCGCCTCCATCTCGGCGAGACCCTGGTCGAACAGCGTCGCCGCTGCAGCGTCGTTTCCGTCGGCCGCGGCCGCACCCGCGACCAGGAAGACGGCAAGCGCCAGAGACTTCCGCATGATGCCAAGCCTAACAGGCGGGCCATGGCGCACGGGCCGTTAAATCCTATCGCACATCGTCGTGAAGACACCTCATCCGTACGCCATGCTCACGGCACGCGCTGGTAGACGCGCTCGCTGGAGGAGTACGCGTCGAAGAGCGTCAGCTCCGTCGCCGACGCGGCGAAGGTCACCGAGTCGTCGCCGGGCTTGGGGGGGCAATCCTGATGCCGGAAGAACTGCGGTGAACCGACGTTGCCCTGGTACGTCGACGTGGAGCCCTTCGCTGCGTAGGCCTTGAAGTCGCCGGTGGTGTTGCGCATCTCGGAGATGAGCTTGAAGGCGCCCACCGTGGGCGAGCCGGTGACGACCAGGGTTTCACGCACCTGCGCGGTGCCGCTCTGGCCGGTGGGGTAGCTGCGAAATGCGGTGAGCCGATAGGTGCCCGGCGTGATGGTGCCGCCCATGAGAAACGGCTGACCGCCCGTGATGATCTGCACGTCGATCCAGGGGCCATCGAGCGGGAGCACGACGCCGCATCCGCCGTCGCTGGGGATCACCACGTCCGGAGCTTCGCCGCCTTCGCCGGTGCTGCCGTCGGTAACGGTGCCTCCGTCCGTTTGCGGCGCGATGGCGTCGGCGCCGCTGCTGCCCGCGTCGTCGCGTGCGGCCCCCACCGAGAGATCGGTGGTGCATGCGTGCAAGATGCACATGAACGGCAGGGCTGCGAGGAGGAGACGACGCATGGACTGGCTCACGGTTCCGGGCTGAGGGTGGCGAGACGCGAAAGGTGGCTCGACTTGGGGTAGGCCTTGCGAAAGGCTGCGGCCCTGGCGCTGGCCCCGGCGCGATCGCCGAGCTTCACCAGGGCCTCGATGGCGATCATCTCTCGCTCCTGCGCGAAGAAACCATGCGGGTAGGCGCGCGCATGCTCGCCGGCCAAGGCCACGGCGCGCTGCGGCGAGCCATGCCGCAGCTCTTCGTAGGCCCGGGCCAGCATCGTCGCTTCTGCTTCGGCGGGGACCGCTGCGGAGGCCGAGGAAGTGCCGGTGGGCGCCAGGATGGGCGCAGTCGCGGAGGCGGAGCTGGCGACGCTGACCACCGAAACGACCTGCGGAAGCTCCGTGCGAATATCGCTGGCGACCGCGGTGGTCGCATGGGGGGCGAGCGGCGCGCCGGACGGGTTCGTCGCGGCGACGGCGCCGAGGACCGCGAGGCCGATGA
>JABFRG010000537.1 GCA_013141295.1 Polyangiaceae bacterium | reverse complement strand
CCCTCTACAGTCACCGCGAGATCTTCCTGCGAGAGCTCGTCTCGAACGCGTCCGACGCGGTCGACAAGCTGCGCTTTCGCGCCATCACCGAGCCCGCGCTCCTGGGTGACGAGCCCACGCTCGAGATTCGCATCCGCGCCGACGAGGCGGCGGGCACCCTTACCATCGAGGACACCGGCATCGGCATGACCGAAGAGGAGCTGGTGAAGAACCTCGGAACGGTGGCCCATTCCGGTACCCGCGAGCTCCTGAAGAAGCTCGGCGAGCAGAAGGGTGATCTCAGCCTCATCGGCCAGTTCGGCGTGGGCTTCTACAGCGCCTATCTGGTTGCCGACCGGGTCGACGTGGAGAGCCGCGCGGCCGGCGCCGAGGCGGCGTTCAAGTGGTCGAGCGACGGCACCTCCAAGTTCACCGTGGAGAGCTCCGACAAGAAGGACCGCGGCACCAAGGTGGTGCTCCACCTCAAGGAAGAGGCCAAGGAGTTCCTCGAGAACTGGAAGCTCACCGAGCTGGTGCGCCGTTACTCCGACTACGTCGCCCACCCGATTCGCGTGGAGCGGGCAGTGGAGGGCGGCGAGCCGGTGCTGGAGCAGGCCAACCGCGGAAGCGCGCTGTGGCAGCGGCCCAAGAGCGAGATCACCAGCGAGCAGTACGACGAGCTGTACAAGCACCTCTCGCACGACTTCGAGAGCCCGCTCGGCAAGATCCACTTCAAGATCGAAGGCTCCCTGGAGCTCTCGGGCATCCTCTACGTGCCCGCCAAGCCGCCCTTCGATCTGTTCGATCCGGGCAAGCGCCGGGGCATCCGGCTCTTCGTCAAGCGCGTCTTCATCATGGACGACTGCGAGGAGATCCTCCCCAACTGGCTCCGTTTCATGAAGGGCGTGGTCGACTCCGACGACCTGCCGCTCAACGTATCCCGGGAGCTCCTGCAGGACTCGACCGTGGTGCGCGGCATCAAGAAGAACGTCGTCAAGAAATCCCTCGATGTCCTGGAAGAGATCGCCGCCGATCGCCCGGAGGACTACACCACGTTCTTCCGGAGCTTCGGTCCGGTGCTCAAGGAGGGCCTCGCCACCGACGTGGAGTACCGCGATCGCCTGGCCAAGCTGGTGCGCTACGAGTCCACCAAGGAGCCCGGCATGGTCTCCCTCGAGAGCTACAAGAGCCGCGCCAAGGAGGGCCAGAAGGAGATCTACTATCTCTACGGCAGCTCCAAGACCGCGGTGAAGAGCTCGCCGTACCTCGAGGCGCTGGAAGCCAAAGGGTACGAGGTCCTGCTCATGACCGACCCGGTGGACGAGTGGGCCTGCGAGGCGCTGGGCGAATTCCAGGGCATGAAGCTCGTCTCCGCCATGCGCGCCGACGTCTCGGCAAGTGACTCGGACGAGGAGAAGAAGGCGCGGGAAGAAGGCGAGGGGGCGGTCAAGCCGCTCCTCGAGCGCATCCAGAAAGTGCTCGGCGACCGCGTGAAGGAAGTGAAGGTCAGCTCGCGGCTCTTGGCCTCGCCGGCTTGCCTGGCGCTCGATGCCGGGCAAATCCCCGCCTACATGGAGGCGCTGCTTCGGGCCAACGGCCGGCCGGTGCCGCAGTCGAAGCGCATCTTCGAGGTGAACCCCAAGCACGCGCTCATCGAGAAGCTGGTGGCCAAGGGCGACGCCGCGGTGGTGGACGACGCCATCGAGCTCCTCTTCGACCAGGCCAAGCTCCTCGAGGGGAGCAGCATCGACGATCCGCAGAAGTTCGGCGAGCGCCTGGCCAACGTGCTCACCGCGTCGCTCGGCTGACGGCCTGCAGCTCGTTCTCTCGACGGGCCGTTGGTGATACACGGTTCGGGGTCCATGTCTCCGCGCAAGATCTTCTGGGTCGCCTCGGTCCTCCTCCTCGGCGCGTCCTTCGCGCTCGCGTTCGTGTACGCGGAGCTCGCTTGGGTGCTGGCGCTGGTGATCGTGGTCTTCCTCGTAGGGGTCTACGATCTCATCCAGACCAAGCACGCGATTCGCCGGAATTTCCCGGTGGTGGGCCGGTTTCGCTACCTCTTCGAGGCGGTGCGGCCGGAGCTCCACCAGTACTTCGTCGAGAGCAACAGCTCGGGTCGGCCGTTCAGCCGCGATCTTCGCTCGCTGGTGTACCAGCGCGCCAAGAACGTCACCGACACCATCCCCTTCGGCACCGAGAAAGACGTCTACTCGGTGGGCTACGAGTGGATGAACCACTCCCTCCAGGCGAAGCACCCACCGGAGGAGCCGCCGCGGGTGAAGATCGGAGGCCCGGACTGCAGCAAGCCCTACCAGGCTGCGTTGCTCAACGTCTCGGCGATGAGCTACGGCTCGCTGAGCCGCAACGCCATTCTCGCCCTCAACAAGGGCGCCAAGCTCGGCGGCTTCGCCCACAACACCGGCGAGGGCGGGCTCACGCCGCATCATCTCGAGGGCGGCGGCGACATCGTCTGGCAGATCGGCACCGGCTACTTCGGCTGTCGCGACGAGAAGGGCGCCTTCGATCCCTCGCGCTTCGCGGAGAAGGCCGCGCACGAAGCGGTGAAGATGATCGAGATCAAGCTGAGCCAGGGCGCCAAGCCCGGCCACGGCGGCATCCTGCCCGCGCGCAAGGTGACCCTGGAGATCTCGCAGATTCGCCACGTGCCCATGAATCAGGACGTGATCAGTCCGCCCACCCACAGCGAGTTCTCCACCCCCCGCGAGCTGTGCGAATTCATCGCCAAGCTGCGGGAGCTCTCCCTCGGCAAGCCGGTGGGCATCAAGCTCTGCGTGGGCAAGCGTCGGGAGTTCTTCGCCTTCTGCAAGGCCATGCTGGCCACCGGCGTCACGCCCGACTTCATCACCGTCGACGGCGGCGAGGGGGGCACCGGCGCCGCGCCGTTGGAGTTCTCCAACGTCATGGGCACGCCCCTCTCCGAGGGGTTGGTCTTCGTGCATAATGCACTCAAAGGCTGCGGCCTTCGCGACCGCATTCGCGTCATCGCCAGCGGTCGCGTGGTCACCGGCTTCGACATCGCCCACAAGCTCGCCATCGGCGCCGACCTCACGAACAGCGCCCGCGCCATGATGTTCGCGCTCGGGTGCATCCAGGCGCAGAAGTGCAACACCAACGATTGCCCTACCGGCATCGCCACCCAGGATCCGGACCTCTCGGGTGGGCTGGTGGTGGCCGACAAGGCGGTACGGGTCTTCAACTTCCAGAGGAACACGGTGCGCGCGTTCTCCGAGCTCATCGCCGCCTCGGGGCTCTCGGCGCCGCACGAGCTCCGGCCGTGGCACATTCTCCGCCGGGTGAGCTCCACCGAGTCGAAGCACTACGGCGAGATGTTCGACTACCTCGACGAGGGCGAGCTGGTGCGCGGGCCGGTTCCCAAGGACTACGAGCGCGCCTGGCGTCAGGCCCAGGCAGACACGTTCGATCCGGTGGTGCTCGACGAGCGCATGTCGTGAGGGCGACCTACGCTTGCTTAGCGCGGCGTTGCAGGCTACGAACAGGAGGCTCGGACCTTCCGAGCAGCCTTACCGCTCCCGCGAATCGAAGCTGGGTGTGGCGAGCCGACCGAGACCGCACGCCATGCAAGAGAGCACATCATGATGAATCGGGGGCGTCGCAATACCGAAGCGACCGAGCGTCTCGCAGCCAAGCGCGCACGCGAAGACCAAGCGCCTCGCCTCTCCGCCGAGGTGCCCAAGCTGGCCACGCTGGCGCTCGAAGTGCGCGAGTTCATGGCCGCGGTGCCGGTGGCCGAGCCCGGTCACGTGCGCCGGGTGGTGGTCGAGAGCGCGCCCGCTCTCTTCGAGATGCCCTGCGGCGATCCCCGGTGCAAGGATGGCGGTCACGACGTGACCCGCGAGATCATCCGCGCCCTCGAGCGCGGCGAAGCCCGCTTCGAAGGCGACGACGCCTGCCGCGGCGGCATCGGTACCGCGAACTGCACGCGGGTCATGCACTACATCGGCACCGCGACCTTCAAGTAACGGCGCATCCGTTTCGCTTGTCGCCCGGCACGCGGTCTGCGAAATAGACCGCATGCCGGATTTCGCGTTTCAAGAGCTGCTGCCGCTGGGCAAGGACGAGACCCCCTATCGCTTCCTCGGAAAGGAAGGCGTCTCCACCTTCGAGGCGCAGGGCAAGACCTTCGTCTCGGTGGACGCTTCGGCCCTCACGCGGCTCACCGCGGAGGCGATGCACGACATCGCCCACTACCTGCGGCCGGGGCACCTGGCGCAGCTGCGGTCGATCCTCGAAGACCCGGAGGCATCGCCCAACGACCGCTTCGTGGCGCTCGATCTCCTGAAGAACGCCAACATCGCCGCGGGCGGCGTGCTCCCCATGTGCCAGGACACCGGCACCGCCATCGTGATGGCCAAGAAGGGTCAGCAGATCTTCACCGGTGGTGGTGACGAAGCAGCCATCGCGCGCGGCGTGTTCGACACGTATCTCACGTCGAACCTGCGCTACTCGCAGCTGGCGCCGCTCGACATGTACCGGGAGAAGAACACCGGCAACAACCTCCCGGCGCAGATCGAGATCTACGCGACCGACGGCGACGCCTACAAGTTCCTCTTCATGGCCAAGGGCGGCGGCTCCGCCAACAAGAGCTACCTGTATCAAGAGACCAAGGCGCTCTTGAATCCCGCGAGCCTCCTTCGCTTCGTCGAAGAGAAGATGCGCGGTCTCGGAACCTCGGCCTGTCCGCCGTACCACCTCGCCATCGTCATCGGTGGCACCAGCGCCGAGACCACGCTCAAGGTCGCGAAGTACGCGTCGGCGCGCTATCTCGACACGCTGCCGGAGACCGGCAACGAGCTGGGGCGCGCCTTCCGCGATCGCGAGCTCGAGAAGCAGATCCTCGAGCTCTCGCGCACCATCGGCATCGGCGCGCAGTTCGGCGGCAAGTACTTCTGCCACGACGTGCGCGTGATTCGTTTGCCGCGCCATGGCGCTTCGTGCCCGGTGGGCATCGCCGTCTCGTGCTCCGCCGACCGCCAGGCGCTGGGGAAAATCACCAAGGAGGGCATCTTCCTCGAGGAGCTGGAGCGGAACCCGGCGGCGCACATGCCGGAGGTGGACGCTTCGGCCTTCGAGGGCGACGTGGTGAAGATCGATCTGCGGCGGCCCATGGCGGAGATTCGCGCGGAGCTCTCCCGTTACCCGATTCGCACCCGCCTCTCGCTCAGTGGCCCGTTGATCGTGGCGCGCGACATCGCCCACGCCAAGATCAAGGAGGCCCTCGACCGCGGCGAGCCCATGCCGCAGTACATGAAGGACTTCATGGTGTACTACGCCGGCCCCGCGAAGACGCCGCCGGGGATGGCCTCGGGCTCCTTCGGCCCCACCACCGCCGGCCGCATGGACTCCTACGTGGACGCGTTCCAGGCTCAGGGCGGCAGCATGATCATGCTGGCCAAGGGCAACCGGTCGCGGGCGGTGACCGAGGCCTGCAAGAAGCACGGCGGGTTCTACCTGGGGTCCATCGGCGGACCGGCGGCGCGGCTGGCGCAGGACTGCATCAAGAAGGTCGACGTCCTCGAGTTTCCGGAGCTGGGGATGGAAGCGGTGTGGAAGATCGAGGTCGTGGACTTCCCGGCGTTCATCGTGGTCGACGACAAGGGAAACGACTTCTTCGAGGCCATCACCGCCGGGCACCTGAAGGTCGTCAAGTAGCCCTCGTTTCCGGTGCGAGGGCCGGGGCAGGGGTGTGGCATACTCGAGGTCCATGGGCGACTCTCCCGCGCGCGACACCCTGGCCGAAGGCCCCCACGACACGCTCTCGGGGGCCGACACCATGGTGCCCGACACGGAGTACGTGCCGCGGACCGGCGAGCGCGCCAGCGGCAGCGACGAAGCGCCCACGAGG
>JABFRG010000736.1 GCA_013141295.1 Polyangiaceae bacterium | reverse complement strand
CCTGCGTGAGCTCGGCGCCGAAGAACAGGATCTGCGCGGAGTAGTAGACCCACACCACGAGCGCCACCAGCGATCCGGCGGCGCCGTAGGCGGAGCCCGGTGCGGCCTTGCCCAGGTAGAACGAGATGGCGAGCTTGCCCACGGTGAAGAACAGCGCGGTCACCAGCGCGCCGTGCCACACGTCGCGAAAGGCGATCTTGGCGTCGGGGACCACCTTGAAGATGAGGCCGAACAGCACCGCGACCACCAGGAACGAGAGGGCGAAGTTCACGACCTGCCAGAAGGCTTCGCCGCCAGGAAGATGGGCGCCGAGGAAGGCGCCCACCGCCGAGAGGCCGGTCGAGAGAAGGAGAGATACGAGCAAGAGGAACGCCACTCCCAGCACCATCGCGAACGAGAAGAACCGATCCCGCAGGAAGCCCCGCACGCCGCGCCCGGGCTTGGGCTTCACGTTCCAGACGATGTTCATCGTCTCCTGGAGCTCCCCGAACACGCCGGAGGCACCGACGAAGAGGATCACCACACCGACGACTGTGCCAGCGATGCCCTTGTGTGGCGCGCTTGCTTGCGCCAGGACCGCCTGCACGGCCTCACTGGTGGCCGGTCCCATGAGCCCGTGGAGCTGTCGTGCCACCTCGCCGCGCGCGGCTTCCTCCCCGAAAATCAGGCCTGCGACCGAGATCGCGATGACCAGCACCGGGGCCAGCGAGAGCAGCGAGTACAGCGCGAGCGACGCGGCGAGGCTGGGGGCGCGGTCGTCGAGCCACTCGGACACGGTTTGCCGGAGGAGACCCGGCAAGTCTTTCGGGCGCATAAAGCGGTGCTCTGCAACCCACGTGCCTTCCCGTTGAAACTATTTCGGCCGTGGTCCGTCCAACCGCCCGTGAAGCCGTCCGCTCGTCGCCTCGCCGTCGTCGCCGTCAGCCTCGGGCTCGCGGCAGGGGCTTTCTTCGCGGCGCGTCAGCTCGGCGCTTCGGCCCGCACCGTGCAGTGCCAGCGGAGCGCCGCTCCGTCGCCGCCCCGAGCCATCGCAGCGCCCACCACCGGCGACGTGCCGGGCCTCGACGGCTTCCCGCCCGCGCCGGTCCCCACGACAGTGCGGCTGCTGGTCCGCAAGCGTCGCATCGAGTGGCGGGACCACGACATGCAACAAATCGACCCGTCCCTGTAGCTAGCCCGGATTCGGGCGGGCTAGGGCAGCGGGAAGCGCGCCATGACGACGCGGTCGGCGTACGGGATGGCGACGGCCAACGCGGCGCCGTCGCACACGACACTCGTAGACGCGCCCCGCGGCGTCTTGGCAGGGACTTCGTAGCGGAAAGTTCTGGCAGGAGCCGGCATGGCGACTCGTGCATCCGTCGCGTCCATGGGGACGGGCCAGAGGGAAAGCGCCTGATGCTGCCGATCCTCGTCGGCCTGGATGCCGACGACCCAGAACGCGTCCTTGCAGAAGGTCGCCACCTGGTCGCCGTAGATCGACAAGCTCGGGCCGACGAGCCTCGGGAGCGACGCGCCCTCGGGACCGGTGCGCTGGACGACGAGCTCTTGCTCGAGCGTGCCATTGCGCGTGGCCATGATCCACTCGCCGGCCGAGCCCAATGCAAGACTGCCTTCGAAGCGCAGCTTGGGATACGGGGTGACGGCGCTACGGAGCACCTTGCCGGTCCAGTCCACGGTGTAGACGTGCTGCAAGGCCTTGTTCTCGTGCTCCGTCCAGAACACGGCGAGGATCGCCTTCGTGGACCAATCGATGGGCCCCGGCCAGATGGTCCGCGCGTCGGCGGTTCGAAAGAGGAGTGGGGAGCTCGTCCCCGGCGCGATATCCAAGTAGGCGCGTCGCTCGGTGACTTTCGTGGATGCGAAATCGAGGTTGACGCCGCGCGTGGCCGCCTCCGCCTGCGCCGCCCGGGCCTTCGCGAGATCCGTCGGCGAGAGGGGGACTTGCGTGGTCTCCTCCCGCAACATGATCACCTTGGCGGGCGACGGCGAAACGACGAACAATCGGCTTCGGCTGCGAACCGCAACGGTGCTCTTGGCGCCGCTCCGGAGATCCAAGAACACGGCTTCCGGCGCCGGCGATGGCTGCGGCGTAGCGCTCAGGGCGTCGTAGCTCTCGGCCACGAGGCCGCTCAGCCAGTCGACCCCGTTCACCCGCGTCATTCGTTCGCCCACGACGCCATCGTAGTCCAGACGCTCCGCGACGCTGTGCGCCGTACCCCGTAGCTTCCACACTTCCACGTGCCCCTTGTCGAAGGGGCCCGTGCGCACGCCGAGGAGCTCGCCGCTCGCGTCGGCTGCGAATCCCACCACCGTCGTGTCTGCGGGCAACGCCAGGCTGCGAATCCCCGTATCGTCGACCGTGGGCGCGCTCGCACCGACGCGTGGCACCACGACTGCGCCAGTTCCCACGGCCCCGTTTCCCACCGTACCGCCGGGCTGCGACCGCGTGCACGCGAAGAGCCCCGCGACGCAGACCGCGATTGCACTCCCGCCTCGGGCGATCGGACGAACAAGGGTAGCCACCGGGGGATCAGAACATGGGCGGCCTCGTCCCACAACGCGATGCGTTCAAGTGGGCTCCAGATACGCGACCACCAGCGGCTGATCCTCGGCCCACTTGCGCTCGAAGACCTGTCGCCGCACCGCGTAGGTGCCAGGCGCCAGGGCGATCACCACGCCACCTTCGTCTTCGCCGAAGGCCTTCACGTCGCCTTCCTTCAGGGCCTTCTTCAGGACCTTGCTCGCGGGGGCCACGTCGACGTTGGAGTCGAAGGTCACGAGCTTGCCGGAGGGAACGTCCACCTTGCCGGCCTTCTTCGCTCCCTTGCCGGGCCCGGCGAGGGCCTCGTCGAACAGGGCCGCCACGTCGACCCGCTTCTTGCCGTAGTTGTCGGCGTCGTCCCACCACGAGCGCGGTGGCTCCACCAGCGCGACTGTGCCATTCGCCAGGCGATACACCTCGGCTTCGCCGGTCTGCGCCTCGAGGGAGAGCACCAGCGCCTTGCCCTTGCCGACCTTCAGCGGCCCGCTGACGAAGTCGTCGTCGTCGTCGAGGAAGTCGACCACTTTCTGCGGATGACCGCCGATGTCGTCGCCTTCGGGATCGGGATCGAGCGGCTCCCACGCAGGCACCAGCGCGCCGTCGAGGAGCACGAGCATGAGCGATGCGTTGATGGAGGCGATGTTCCCTACCGGTTTTTGCCCTGCGTTGGTCTTCTTGCTGGCCATGTTCATTTCACCCACTTCGCGAAGCGTTCGCGGAAGATCTTCGCTGCTTTGTCCACGGCCGCCCAGGTGTCGTCGTCGAGCTTCGGCTCGTCGTGGTCGTGGGGGCCCACGCGCTTGCCGAATACCTTCTTCAGGTCGCCGGTGATCCAGCTCTTACCCATGTTGTGAAACCAGAGATACGCGAAGGCGCGCAAGCCCTCGGCGTCTTTCAGGTGCACGTCCCAGAGGCCGCGGCCGAGCGCGTCGAACAGCTGGGTGCCCTGGGCTTTTCGCTTCTTCACCTGCGCCAGCAGCGCGGCGTGGTCGGCAAAGTGGGATTCGTCGAGCAGGCCATTCTCTGCGGCCCAGGCCATGAACAGACCGGTGGTGACGCGGTCGTACTTCTCGAGCTCCGAGGCGGCGGCCACCGCGATCATCACCCCGAGTCGCTTGCGAAAGGTGATCTCCAGCTCGATCTGCGCCCCGTCGTCGAGCGAGTAGGTCCATACCGAGGTGCCCTGTTTCTTGTCGGTCACCACATCGCCGCGCATCGACGTGGGCTTTCCCAGTATGGCAACTACCTCTTCGGCGGAGGCGGCGGTCCAGGGGACGCCCAAGATGGTCTCGCCCAGCTTCGGCTCGAGCCAGGCCGCGGAGACGTAGGGGATGAACGACTTGGCGGTCTTGTGGATGGGCGGATAGGCGACGTTGAGCACGTCGTGGGTGAACGACATCTGCACGCCGGCCTTGTCGGCGATCACGCCTGCGTCGTCGTTGCGCTCGCTGGTGGTCGCCACCAGCTTCTTGCCCAGCACCTTGGTCACGTAGTCCACGACCTCTTTCGCGTCGACGCGCAGACCCACCAGCGACGCCACGTTCTGCGCCTTGGGCCCCAGCTTCTTCAGGGTCGCGGTGGGCTTTCGTGCGAGCGGCTTCGGAGGCGCGGCGGCCTTCGCGGGCGCCGTCTTCGCGTCGCCGCCGTCGAGCCAGGCCTGGAAGTCGAAGTCCTTCGCCTTGGGCGCCTTGACCTTGTGCTCCTTCAGCCACTTGCCCAGAAGCGCGCGACCTTCCTCGCCGTCCTCGTCGTCGAGCTCGTCGATCTCGGTCTCGCCCTTGGCCCAGATGGCCAAAAACTCCTCCAGCGAGCTCGCCACCGTGCGGCGGTCGCCTTCGGAGCCCAGCAGCACCACCGCGGGCGGCGACTTGGCGCCGGTGTCGAAGAGTACCAGCATCGAACCATCGGGCAGCGCCAGGAATACGAAACCCGCTTTGCGCAGGCGCTCGGCGTTGTCCTCGTCCCACTCCTTGGGAATCGCCTCCACCCCACCGAACACGTCGAACCAGCCGAGGGATCCGTGGTCCTGCTTCTTGATCCACGCGCCCACCTCGAGGAGCAGCGGCGGGAGCACGTGGCCTTTGGGTGCGGAGGCGAGCTTGACCGAATACTTCGACATGGGCCGCATGCTCGCACGCAGCGCCCCGAGGGTCGACTCGCGGCGCCGTCGCATCAAACGCAATTAAATTGCAAGAGTAACTACTGTGCGTTAATTGGGCAACATGCGAACGACCCACTTCCTCGTCATCCCCGTTTTCTCTCTCGCCGCAGCGTGCTCGAGCGATCCCGTCGGGTCGACTCCGTTGCGCGCCGACGCGGCGCCGCCTATCGAGGTCGATGCTGCGCCTTCGGTCGACGCGTCGCCGGACGCTGGAGCTCCGCTCGAGGGCGACATCGAGCGCTTCGCAGTCACCGACGGGCTCCTGCCGAAGGTGACCGTCGTGGATACGGCCCAGGGAATCGTCGGCAGCTTCGACGTCTCCGGCGTGGGGGCCGTGTACGGTGGTGCTTCTGGCAAGTATGCGTACGTAGTCCAGAGCGCCCAGAACGTGGTGCACGTGGTCGACATGGGAATCGACGAGGAGGACCACGGAGCCCACTCGCACATCTACCGGCGGGCGCCCAAGCTGATGCCGACACCGATCACCGGAACGCTACCCGTTCACGTGGTCGGTCACGACGGCCACGTCGCCGCGTTCTTCGACGACGACGGGAGCGCCCAACTCCTCGACGAGCGCGATCTGGACCGAGGGAAATTCTCCTTCCTCACCATCTCCACCGGCATGCCGCATCACGGTTTTGCGCTGCCGTTCTCCGGGAAGGTCCTGGCGACCCGTCCAGAGCTGGCTCCCGGCAGCACACGAGCCGTCCCCAATGGGCTCGACGTGCACTCGCGCGCAGGCGCCAAAGAGGTGGCCATCGCCGAGGGCTGTCCCATCGTCCACGGCGAAGCCGCCAAAGCCAACGTCGCGGTCGTAGGGTGCGCAGACGGCGTGCTGGTCGTGGTCCCGGAGAATGGCTCGTTCACTGGTAAGAAGATCGCGAATCCCGCGGGCCTGATGGGGCGGGTTGGCACAATCGTGGAGCACCCTTCGGTGCGGGTATTCTTGGCCAACTATGGCGCCGACAAGCTCGCCCTCATCGATGCTGCCGCTCTCACCATGACCGTATTCGACGCACCCGCTGGGGGCGTGATCCAGTTTGGGTGTGGCTCCATTGCGGCAGCGACAAGGCGTAGGATTCTCGTGACTTGAGGGAATTAATGCGGGACGCGGGGTGCTCTTGCGATCACGGCGCGCCGCAGCGGCCGCCGGCACGAGGAGCCC
>JABFRG010000930.1 GCA_013141295.1 Polyangiaceae bacterium | reverse complement strand
GGGACGGGCGATAGCCCGTCCCTCAGCGCGACGGCGGGGGCCGGGTCGAGGTTCGGGCGCCTTTGAGGCGGGCGCCCGCATCGAGACCGAAGGCGAACGCGTCGGCGTCGGAGCTGGGCCAGGCGACCTTGCGTTCGAGGCGGCGAAGGTCGGAGCCGTCGGCGGCGGCGAACCAGGCGCGAAGGACCATCGACTGATCGGTGCGGACCGCGTGAGCGGCGATGGGCGTTTTGCAATCGCCTTCGAGGGCGCGCATCACGCCGCGCTCGGCGAACACCGCGCGCGCGGTATCTGCATGATGCACACGTTCCAGGATCTCGCGGGTGCCTTCGTCGTCTTCGCGGCACTCGACGCCGAGCGCGCCCTGGCCGATGGCCGGAAGGGAAACCTCGGGCGCCAGGAGCTCGGTGATGCGCCCGGCGAGGTCGAGTCGGTGGAGGCCAGCGGCGGCCAAGACGATGCCGTCGTACTCACCCTCGTCGACCTTGCGCAGGCGGGTGTCGACGTTGCCGCGCAGGGGCAAGATGCGGAGATCGGGACGCACCGCGGCCAGCGCCAGACCGCGGCGGAGGCTGCTGGTGCCCACCGTAGCCCCCTGGGGAAGTGCCTGGAGCGTGCCGTAGCGCGGCGAGATGAGCGCGTCGCGCGGGTCTTCGCGAACCGGGATGCAGGCCAGCACCAGGCCATCGGGCAAGTAGGCAGGAACGTCCTTCACCGAGTGAATGGCCAGCTGCGCGCGCCCTTCCAGGAGCGCCTCCTCGATCTCCTTGACGAACAGGCCCTTGCCGCCCACCTCGGAGAGCGGGCGATCCTGGATGCGGTCACCGGTGGTGACCACCTGCTCTTCGGTGAACGAGAGCGAGCGGTCGGTCTCGGAGATGCGGGAGACGAGGGCGCGAGACTGCGCGAGAGCGAGCTTGGAACGGCGCGTAGCGTAGACGAGATTCTTCATGGTTTTGCGAGACGAAACACGCCGCCAGTGTAGAGCGCGACGTAGATGCCGGTGTCGTCGACCTCGACGTCCTCGACGCGATCGAGATCCGACATGAGCACCGTGGGCTTGGTGCACCCGGTGATCGGACACGAGTACACGGCGCCGGTGGTGGTGTCCTTGGCGCCGAGCGTTCCCCAGTACACGTTCTTGGCGTCGGCGGTGATGCAGAAGGGCTGCACGCCGTCGTTGGGGTAGGCCGTCTGGTCGGTGATGGTGGCGGTCGATGCGCTGCGCACGGTACCGGCCGCGGTGGTGCTCATGGAGGTCCAGAACACCCGGCCGTTGCCCACGAACACGCCGCCGCCGATGAGGTCGCCCGGAGCTCCGCCCACCGGCTCGACGGTTCCGCCCGCCACCGGAACGCGATTCAGGTTGGCCGCGCCGGAGAGGTAGTAAACGTGCGTCCCGTCGGTGGCGAGCTTGAACGGCGAGCCCACCGAGGCGATGGATTGCGTGCCGCCGCCCTTGGTGTACGCGGTCACGCTCACGCCCGAGTTCTCGCTGAAGTACAGACGGTTGCCCGAAACCGCGACGTCGATGGGGTCCGACGCCTCGGCCAGATAGGTGCCATTGGGGCCACAGCCGCCCGAGAGCTTGCACTCGAAGAGCGCCCCCGCGGAGGCGCCCGCGTCGGCGCCGGCGCCGAACGTGTTGTTCACCCAGTACACCGCGTCTTTGTCCACGGCGATGCCCCAGGGAGTGCTGGAGGCAGCGATCTTGGTGGCCTCGGTGCCGTCCTTCTTCATGCGATAGATGGACTGTGAGCCGTTGCCTGTAAAATACACCTTGTCGTCCAGGAGCGCGAGACCGAACACCCGGGACTCGGCGGAGATGCGCACCGGCTTGCATACGCCCGCCGCGCAGTCGCCTCCCAGGCAGTCGTGACCGCAGCGCCCGCAGTTGGCCTTGTCGGTCTGGAGCGAAGGGTCGCCTTCCTTGCAGGTGCTCACGGCGCCGTCGCCGCCGTCCTTGGTGGCGATGGCGTCGACGTTGCTACCGGCGTCGGACGCACCGGCGTCGCCCAGGTAGAGATCGCGGGTTCCGATGATGGCGTTGCACCCCGCCACGCAGGCGAAGAGAGAGGCCACTGCGAAGACGATCTTCTTCATCAGAATGCTCCGGAGAAAGAGGCGCTGAAGTTACCGGCGCCGAACGAGGGCGTGAGCGCGAGGCCGGGGCCGTGAGCCTTGCCCGAAGCGCGTTCGGTGCTGGGCCCGCCCACCAGAATGAGCACCACGCCGGTGGCCGCCAGCGCACCTCCGGCGATGAACGAGATGGTGGAGATGGTGCCGAAGGACTTGGCGGAGTCGTTGGCGTCGATGCCGTCCGGGTTGGAGCATGCGCCCGCGGTGGGGCAGAGCTCCTTGGAGCGGCTGTTCTTGTTCATGGCAAGGAGGCCGGTGACGCCCCCCACCACGAGGCCCGCTGCGCCCACGCCGGCGAGCACGAAGCCCGCGGTCCGCGCCCCGCCACCGTGCTCCTTGCCACTGGTGTCGCCGGGAGGTGGGCGGACCGGACTTCCGGTGCCGGCACCGGCGGTGGCGGTGGCCTCCACCGCGAGCGGAGGTACCACCACCTCGAGCTTCTGCCCCTCCTTGAGGGTGAACGAGGCGTGCCACTTCTTCTTGCCGGGGGCAGAGGCCTCGAAGATGCGCTCACCGGGATCGACCGGCAGCGCGACCCCGAACGCACCTTCCGACAGCACCACGTCGTCGCGCCGAACCTCCAGCCCGGGCACCCGCTCCTTCACCACGATGGTGACGCGGGAGAGCCGAGGCTCGAGGGCGCCGGCGCGGGTCTTGGCGTTCTCGGCCCAGTCGTTACGACCCTGCGCCTTGGCGGCGCTGGCAGCGTCGATGTACGTGGCCCACGCGGAGGCGGTGCGTCCGGTCTTCTCGTAGCAGTTGCCGAGGTGCAGCAGCGTGCCAGCGCCCGGGTCGAGCTTCTGGCTCTCGGCGAACTTGGGGCAGGCCGCCGCGTAGTTGCCCGCAGAGGCGAGCTTCTTCCCCTCCTCGAAGAGCGCCTGCGCGGCCGCTCCGGAGGTGGCATCGGCCCAGGCCATGGGTCCGAACGTCGACAAGCCAAGGACCAGAAGCGTGCTCGATAGCCAACGCAGGGGGCGCATGGGGACCGAGACTACCACCGAGCCGACCCCAGAAACACGCCGCGTTGCCTTCCGCGAGCTCAGTGCCGCTCGTCGGGCAGACCCGAAGAGCTCGGCGTACCGGTGCTCGGCGGACGCGCGGTGGTCGGCGGAGCAACGCTCGCGGGCGGGCGAGGACCGACCTTTCCCGGCTTTCCCGGGGCAACGGTCGCCGCGGTCGCCGCGCTGGCGGGCGCGCCGGGAGGCGGAATCATGCGATTGCTCGGCAGGGACGTGGGAGCCTGCGGCGACTCGGGAACGTCGGCGCTGGTGATGGCCACCGTGGCCGAAGGCGGAGCCATGGGCGGCAGCTGCTTGCGATCGTCCGGGAGCACGGGCTTCTGCGCGTTGTGGCGGTGCACGAGAAACGCGCCCACACCGGAGACGCTGCCCACCACCAGCGCGCTGCCGAGGAGCACGAACGGCCACACCGCCCGGGGCTTCGGCTGGGTTTTCTCCACCTGGGTATCGCCCCAGGCCACCGAGGTGCGGCCCATGGCCACCCGCGACGAGGTGCGATCCGGCGTTCCGCTCATGCGGGCCACGCGATCGGCGCGACTCACCTGCTCCATGGGCGCCGCGAACGGCTCGAGATCGGCCGCGAGATCGGTCACCGACTGGTAGCGAGCGTCCGGCGCCTTCTCCAGGCAGCGCATGAGAATGCGGGCGATGCCTTCGGGCACGTCGGCGCGAATGGACCCCACGTGGGGCGCCGGCTCTTGCACCACGCGGATGGCCAGCTCGGTGATGGCCGATGCGAGGAACGGCACGCGGCCGGCGAGGAGCTCGAACATCACCACGCCCAGCGACCAGATGTCGCTGCGGTGGTCGGCGTCGCGCGTGGCGCGGAGCTGCTCCGGCGACATGTACAGCGGCGAGCCCAGCACTGCCTGGGTGCGGGTGAGCGCCATGTCGGCGGTGGAGCCGGCGATCTTCGAGATGCCGAAGTCGAGCACCTTCACCAGCGGGCGACCGTCCGGGCGGTAGGTGAGAAACAGGTTCGCCGGCTTGATGTCCCGGTGAACGATGCCCATGCGGTGCGCCTCGCCCAGCGCCTCGCAGGTCTGAAGGATGTATTCTGCAACCTCACCCACCGGCAGCGGGCCGCGCTCCACGAGCACCGCCGAGAGGTCGCGCCCGGCCAGGTACTCCATGACCATGTACGGCGTGCCATCTTCGGTGGCGCCCACGTCGAAGACCTTGGTGACGTGGTCGCTCTTCAGCTGCACCGCCGCCCGCGCCTCGCGCTGGAAGCGGGCACGGGCCTGCGCGTCGGAAGCCATCGTGAGAATCTTGATGGCTACCTTCTGCGACAACGCCACATGATCGGCGAGCGCGACCATACCCATCCCACCTTGACCGAGCAGGCGCTCGACCCGGTATTTGCCGGCGATCATCGATCCCGGCTGGATGGCGAACCCTTGGTGCATGGGGAGGTGCGGAGATGCTAGCGCGGGAACGCTCGGGGTCGAAATGTATTCCGTGCCTCCGTGCGTCACCCAAACGGATGGTGCGTGCTATTTCTCTACGATGCGCGTTCCCTCGACGGTTCTCGGACTCGCAGCGCTCACGGCAGCGCTCGTGGCCTGTAGCAGCGACGACCCGGCCTCCGGCGGAAGCAGTGGAGGCAGCTCGAGCAGCGGAGGCAGCAGCGGCACCCCCACCAATCCCGCCGCCGGCCCCCAAGCCGGCAACCCGGACGGCAAGTGCGAGGTGCCGGCCGAGGCCAAGCTGGAGGACACGTCGAAGCCCGATCACGTGGTGGGCACCGGCACCAAGGAGAGCTGCACCGGCGAGGCCTTCGTCGACGCGGTGGCCCAGGGCGGCGTCATCACCTTCGCGTGCGGGCCCGACCCGATCACCATCACGGTGCCGCGCACCGCCAAGATCTTCAACGACAAGGGCCCGAAGATCGTCATCGACGGCGGCGGCAAGGTCACCCTGAGCGGCGGCGGCCAGCGGCGCATCCTGTACCAGAACACCTGCGACGAAGCGCAGAAGTACACCACCTCGCACTGCCAAGATCAGGACCACCCGCAGCTCACCATCCAGAACCTCACGTTCGTGGAC
Organism: Polyangiaceae bacterium; assembly: GCA_013141295.1. GTDB lineage: Bacteria > Myxococcota_A > Polyangia > Polyangiales > Polyangiaceae > JABFRG01. The sequence goes on along the minus strand of JABFRG010000930.1, from coordinate 662 downwards.
GGCAACGCCAAGGGCGAGACCAAAGAGGGCGGCGGCGGCGGCGCCATCTTCGTCCGCGGCGGCCGGGTGAAGATCCTGAGCTCGCGCTTCTTCGGCAACGTGTGCGACGACACCGGCCCCGACGTGGGCGGTGGCGCGGTGCGCGTCCTCAGCCAGTCGGAGAACAAGCCGGTCTACGTGGTGAACAGCACCTTCGGCGGCGACGGCGCTCTGGGCAACGTGTGCTCCAACGGGGCCGGCCTCAGCAGCATCGGTGTATCCTACACGGTCATCAATTCGCTCATGGTAGGCAACCGCGCCATCGGCAACGGCGCCAATCCGGCCAAGAACGGCACGCCGGGCGGCGGCAGCGGCGGCGCCATCTACAACGACGGCAACACCTTCACCCTCACCCTGTGCGGCGACAAGCTCACCGGCAACACCGCGAACGAGGGTGGCGGGGCCATCTTCTTCGTGAGCAACGATCGCTCCGGCTCGCTGGTGATCCAGGACTCGGTGCTCAAGGGCAACCCGAGCAAGGGCTTCGAGACCCAAGGGTTCCCCGGCATCTTCGTGCTCGCCAAGGGTCCTCCGCAGGTCACGAACTCGACGCTGGAGAAATGAGCGACGACGCATACGAGTGCGCGCGGTGCGCCGTCCGAGGCACGGAGCCGGCCCCCTTC
>JABFRG010000571.1 GCA_013141295.1 Polyangiaceae bacterium | reverse complement strand
CGGCGTCATCGGGCAACTGGCGCTCCGCGCCGCGGGGATTACCGACCTCGATGCGCCGGCGGTGCGCGCGGCCAAGCTCCTGGAGCGACTCGCCGGTGATCTCGCCTCGGTCGACCTCGAGCGCGTGCGTCAGCTTCTCGGCGAAGCTGCCGGCGTGCCTCTGCTCGGCGCGCCGGAGACGCCAGCGTTGCGGGCCGCGCGCGGTGACGCCTCGATCATGGAGGACGCGCTCCGCGAGGCCTTCCACGACTGGATCCTGGGTGTCTCGTCGCGGCGCCCGCTCATCCTCGCGCTGGAAGATCTGCAGTGGGTGGACGCCGCGTCACGTCGGCTCCTCGAGAGCGCCATCGAAGCCGCGAGCCAGCGTCCGTTCTTCGCTGCCTCCACCGCGCGCACCGGCGCGTTGCCTCCCCACGTGGACCTTCGGGCCTTCGGCGAGGTGATGCTCAGCCTCCCGCCGCTCTCGGCGGCCGCCGCCGAACGCATGGTGCTCGTCACACTCGGGCCCTCCGTCGAGGCCGAGACCGTCCGCGCGCTCGTGCAGCGCTCCGCCGGCAACCCCTTCTATCTGGAGGAGCTGCTCCGCGCGGTGGCGGCCGGGCAAGGAACCGACGCACTTCCGGACTCGGTGCTCGCCATGGTGCAGAACCGCTTTGCGAGCCTGGGCACCCTGGCGCGCCGCGTGCTGCGCGCGGCCAGCACCTTCGGCGCCACCTTCACGCGCGCCGGCGTCACTGCGCTGCTGGGCGACGACATCACGCCCGCGGCGGTCGAGCGAGAGCTGTACGATCTGGTGGCCGAAGAAGTGGTGTCCGAGGACTCCAGCGGAGCCCCCGGCAAGGAGCTCACGTACCGCTTCCGACACGGGCTCCTGCGCGATGCCGCGTACGCGTCGCTGGTGGAGGAGGACCGCGTGCGTGCCCACGCGGGCGCCGCGGCCTGGCTCGAGGAGAGCGGCGAGACGGACCCGGCCCTGCTCGCCGAGCACTTTGCCCTCGGGCGCGTCACCGACCGCGCGCTACAGCTTTTTCGCCGGGCCGCATCCTTCGCAGCGCAGCGCAACGACCTCGACCTCGCGGCGGCACACGTCGCCCGGGCCCGCAGCCTCGGGCCCACCGGCTCCACCAAGGCGGCGCTCGATGCGGTGGAAGCGGAGGCGCTTTACTGGCGCGGCGATCTGGCGCTTGCCGCCACCCGCGCAGCGGAAGCGGCGCCGGTGCTCCGTCGCGGGAGCAGCGAGTGGCTCGGTGCCATCTCCGTCGCGGTAGCCGCGCTCGGTCAGCACGGCCGCAACACCGAGGTGGCCGAGTGGCTTCGGGAGGCGGCGCGCGTGGACTCACCGGAGGAGAGCCGCGCGGTGCACGTGGTGGCCCTCTGTCGCGGCATGACCCAGCTCTTCTGGGCTCATCACGGGGGCGAGCTGGCAGACGTGCGCGCGCGACTCGACACCTTGGCCGGCCCCACCGCCGCCCTCGACGCCTACCCCCGCGGATGGGTCTTACGGGTCCGTGGCGAGTCTTCTTGGCTCCACGAAGACAACCCTCAACGCTGCAGCGATGCGCTCCGCGAGAGCGCTGACGCGTTCGCCGAGGCCCGCGCCTGGCGCTCGCTGTGCCTCACGCAAATGAACGCGGCTTCGCTCCAGGGGTGGGCTGGCGACTGGAACGTCGCGCTCGAGTCGATTCGTCGGGCGCGCCGGGATGCGGATCGCCTCGGCGCCCGCTTCCTGGTGCGCTACGGCGGCGCGGTGGAAGCGCTTCTGTGTGTTTATGCGGGCGAGGCCTCGGCCTCGGAGGTGGTGGCCCGCTCGGCGCTCACGGAGCTCGGTGGAAGCCCCCGGCTCGCCTTCATCTGTCGCTTCATCCTTGCCCATCGCGCCCTCGACGCAGGCAGCCTCGCCATGGCCCACGCCGAGATCGCGCAGCTCTCGACGCTCGACGTGGTACGCGACCTCCGGGTGGCCGCCATGGCCCTCGAGGCGCGCCTCTCGCTCGCGGAAGGCAACGTCGAAGCCGCCCTGGAGCAGGCCCAGGCGGCGGTGGATGCAAGTGTAGCCTGCACGGACATGGAGCTCATGAACGGGCTTCCGGGCCTCGTCCTCGCCGAGGTGCACCAGGCTGTGGGCGACCGAGCACGCGCCATCGAGGCACTGCGACCCGTGCTGCTACGAATCCGTGCGGTCGAACGGAACCTGCCCGTCCCGCAGCTGCGCGAGCGCTTTCGCACGCGCCCGCTCGACAACGATCGCGCGCAGAAGCTCGCCGACGCGCTCGGTCTGCGCGTCGACGATCCGTAGTGTTCTAGCCCTCAGCGGACGTTGGAGCCTTCAGCGGACGTTGGAGCCTTCAGCGGACGTTGGAGCCTTCAGCGGACGTTGGAGCCTTCAGCGAACGTTAAAGTGATAGTTGGCGCCGCCCTTGGAGTCGTAGGCGTTGCAGCCGTAGCGGCTGGTGTTCTGGAACCAGAGGGCCAGGTCGCCGCTCTCCGAGAGCTCCACGAACGCGTCGGTGTCGCTGCGGTTGCCGTCGCGGGTGGCCTCGGTGGTCTCGAAGGCCTTGGCCGCGTGGCCGTTGAGGCTGGCGTAGCCGGTGAGGCTCCACTGCGGGTAGCCGCCCTGCGAGCCGCGACAGGTGGCGAGGCGATCCTGGGCGTAGTGAATCTTGACCTTGCCGCCGGCCTTGAGCTCGCCGGTCTGGGTGGGGTTGCCGCTGGCATCGAAGACGATGGAGGCGCCGGGCACGCTCTCGCGCTTCTGCACCGTGAAGTGGTAGTTCGCGCCGAGCTTGGAGTCGTACTCGCTGCAACCCCAGCGGCTCGTCACCTGGAACCACAGGGCGAGGTCGCCGTTGCCGGTGAGCTTCACGGCCTTGCTGGCGTCGAGCGCGTCGAAGGTCTGGGCTTGGGCGCCGCCCACGCTGGCGAAGCCGGTGATGGTCCAGCCAGGCCGACCTTGAAAGTCGCCACGGCAGCCGGGCAGGCGAGCCGCGTCGTAGTGGACCTTCAGCAGGCCCCCTTCCACGAGATCGCCCGTCGCGCGGACACTGCCGTCGGCCGCGAAGGTGAGGTCGGCGGTACTCTGCAGGTTGCCTTCGGAGACGTCGGTCTCTTCGGTTCCGCCACACGCCACGCTGCACAGCACGAGAGCCATCGAGAGAGCGCCAATCGTTCGCATGCACGGCTCCCTAACAAGACCCGTGCCACCCTGTGCGCACCCTGCGACCATGTGGTTTGACGCAATACTTCACCGCTCACCGCGCACAAGGTGCGGTCATGCGCCCGCACCCTGGTCCGCCGCACACCCAGCGGCCCGGAGCGGTGGTGACGGGAGGCGCGGAGCGCCCGAGAAAAACCGCACTGCACGCACGCGCACGTTGCCCCGCAGACGCCGCCAATTCCCTTGACTTCACCCTACCCGCGAGTAAACACCGGCTCCCGTGGTGGGACCGGCGCGGGCCGGCCCAAGACTTGGAAATCATCGGCAAAAAGTGCCCCGTCGAGGCGTCCTCGAGGGGCCCTTTCGAGAGAGCGGGAAGGGGCTGCCTCCGGCGCCCTCTTTCGGCACAGGAGACTCACCGTGGCTCGCGAATACCCCCTCGAACGGACCCGCAACATCGGCATCATGGCCCACATCGATGCGGGCAAGACCACGACCACCGAGCGCGTCCTCTACTACACCGGTGTAAACTACAAGATCGGCGAAGTGCACGAGGGCGCCGCCACCATGGACTACATGGTGCAAGAGCAAGAGCGCGGCATCACCATCACCTCCGCCGCCACCAACTGCTTCTGGACCCCGCTCGAGGGGCCGCACGCCGGCGTCAGCCACCGCATCAACATCATCGACACCCCCGGCCACGTGGACTTCACCATCGAGGTGGAGCGCTCCCTGCGCGTGCTCGACGGCGCGGTGGCGGTGCTCGACGGCGGCAACGGCGTGGAGCCGCAGACGGAAACGGTGTGGCGTCAGGCCGACAAGTTCCGCGTGCCGCGCATCGTGTTCGTCAACAAGATGGACAAGACCGGCGCCGACTTCGAGATGAACGTCAACTCCATCCGCGAGCGCCTGGGCGTCACCCCGGTGCCGGTGCAGTGGCCGCTGGGCGAAGAAGACCAACACAAGGGCGTGGTCGACCTCATCAAGATGAAGGCCGCCGTCTTCGACGACGAGTCCAAGGGTCAGAAGTACGCTTGGATCGACGTCCCCGAGAACCTCAAGGCCAAGTGCGTCGAGTACCGGGAGAAGATGATCGAGGCCTGCGCCGACATCGACGAGAAGATCATGGAGAAGTTCCTGGACGGGAAATCCGACCAGATCACCGAAGCCGAGATCGTCGAGGCGCTCCGCAAGGGCTGCACCAGCTTCAAGTTCTTTCCGGTGCTCTGCGGCTCGGCCTTCAAGAACAAGGGCGTGCAGCTGCTGCTCGACGCGGTGGTGAACTACTTGCCTTCGCCCCTCGACATTCCGCCGGTGAAGGGCATTCACCCGGACAGCGAGAAGGAAGAAGAGCGCAAGGCCGACGACAAGGCTCCGTTCGCCGCCTACGCCTTCAAGATCATCAACGATCCGCACGGCAACCTGACGTTCTTCCGGGTGTACTCCGGCACCGTGCAGTCGGGCACCATGGTGCAGAACTCCACGCGCGGTAAGCGCGAGCGCATCGGTCGCATCCTGCGCATGCATGCCAACAAGCGCGAGGAGCTCACCGAGGCCGACTCGGGCAACATCTACGCCGCGGTGGGCCTGAAGGACACGCGAACCGGCGACACGCTCTGCTCCGAGAAGAGCCCGATCGTGCTCGAGAAGATGAACTTCCCGGAGCCGGTCATCTCCATCGCCATCGAGCCCAAGACCAAGGCCGACGTCGAGAAGCTGGGCATCGGGCTGCAGAAGCTCGCCGCGGAAGACCCTTCCTTCCGCATCCACACCGACGAAGAGAGCGGTCAGACCATCATCGCCGGCATGGGCGAGCTGCACCTCGACATCATCTGTGACCGCCTCCGCCGCGAGTTCAAGGTGGAGTCGAACGTGGGCAAGCCCGAGGTCGCCTACCGCGAGGCCATCAGCAAGAAGGTGGCCTGCGAGTACAAGTACGCCAAGCAGTCCGGCGGTCGCGGCCAGTACGGTCACGTGCTCATGGAGATCGAGCCGGGCGAACGCGGCGCGGGCTTCGTGTTCGTCAACGACGTGGTCGGTGGCACCATCCCCAAGGAGTTCATCCCGGCGGTGGAGAAGGGCGTGCGCGAGGCCATGGCCCGCGGCGTGCTCGCCGGCTACCCGCTGGTGGACATGAAGTGCCGCCTCTACGACGGCACCTACCACGACGTCGACTCGAGCGCGCAGGCCTTCGAGATCGCGGCGTCGCTGTGCTTCCAGGAAGGCGCCGAGAAGGCCGGCCTGGTGCTGCTCGAGCCGATCATGAAGAACGAGGTCGTCGTCCCCGAGCAGTTCATGGGCGACGTCATCGGCGACATCAACTCGCGCCGCGGAAAGATCCTCGGCATGAGCCAGCGCGGCAACGCGCAGGTGGTCGACTCCGAGGTGCCGCTGGCCCGCATGTTCGGGTACGTCACCGACCTTCGCTCGATGACCCAGGGACGAGCCACCTCGTCGCTGCACTTTTCGCAGTACGCGCCGGTGCCGTCCGTCGTTCAAGACGAGATCGTCGCGAAGATCAAAGGTATCAGCCGATAACCGGACGCCTGCGTCCACCGACTTTCAACACCCAAGAAACCGAGAGAATCAGCCATGGCGAAAGAGAAATTCAACCGCAGCAAGCCCCACGTGAACGTCGGAACCATCGGTCACATCGACCACGGTAAGACGACGCTGACCGCCTCCCTCGTGAAGGTGCAGTCGAAGAAGGGCCTCGCC
>JABFRG010001044.1 GCA_013141295.1 Polyangiaceae bacterium | reverse complement strand
GCCCGGCAAGGTCGCGGTATCCGCTACCAAAGTCCGGGGCCCCTTGAGGACCACCGTGGCGCCACTCTGCTCCGCCGCGTCGCGCACCGCGCCGAAGCGATCTGCCTCGATGGCCTCGCTCGTGCGCTTCAGGAGGCGCGCGAGCTCGCCGCCATGGGGCGTGAGAATCACGTTCGTTCCCGCCAGGCGCCCGAGGCCCATGTCCGCCACCAGGGTGAGCGCGTCGGCGTCGAGCACCACCGTGCCCTTGAACGTATCGAGGACGTGCTCCACCACCGTACGTGCCCGGGCGTCGAGCCCCAGGCCAGGCCCCACCACGAGCACCCGCTTCTTCAGGTAGAGGCGCTCGAGATCGTCGGCCAAGGTTTCGGCGCGCAGCGCATGCTGCATGATCTCCGGGGCGAAGGTCGCGTGCTCGGCCAGCGTGGCCACGGTCACCAGGCCGGCACCGGCGCGCAGGGCGGCATGCGAGGTCAGCCCGGCCGCGCCGGTCTTCCCCGCCGAACCGCCCACCACTGCGACGTGGCCATTGGTGTACTTGTGGGCGTCCTTGGCCCGCGGCGCGATTCGCTGCGCCACGTCGCGCGCCTCGATGCGCCCGCTGGTGGGGAGCGAGAACGAGGACGGCACGCCGATGTCGACCGTGTGCAGCTCGCCCACGCGGCCGATGGCGGCGCCCCCGAAGTGACCGCACTTCTCGAAGGCGAAGGTGATGGTGTGGTGGGCGACGACCGCCTCTTTGCCCATGACCTCGCCGGTGTTGGCATGGAGCCCCGAGGGAATGTCGAGGGCGACCACGATCTTCCCGCGGTTCATGGCGCGCACCGCGTCGAGCGCGCCGTCTTCGAGCGGGCGATCGAGGCCGGTGCCGAAGAGCGCGTCGACCACGATGGCGGAGCTCGCCACCACCTCGTCGAGGCCGAAGCTCGAACGGACCTTGCCGCCGACCGCTTCGTAGGCCGAGCGCTGGGCCTTGGCGTCGGGCGTGATGCGCGCGTCGGAGCCGATCTGCACCACCGTCACCGGAAAGCCGCGGGTGTGGAGGCGCCGGGCTACCACCCATCCGTCACCGCCGTTGTTGCCGGTGCCGCACACCACCAGCACCGAGTCTCCGGCCTTGGCGATGCGCTGCTCGATGATCTCGGCGGCGCCGCGTCCGGCGTTCTCCATGAGGACGATGCTGGGAACGCCGGCTTTGATATGGTGCGCGTCGAAGGCGCGCATCTCCTCGCGAGACAGGACCGGGATCATGGGGCTCTCCGCTCCAGGATGACCACGGCGCAGGCGACGCCCGCGTCGTGGGAGATGCTCACGTGCCAGGTGTCGGCGCCGTAACTCTGGGCGAGCTCCAGCGCCTTGCGGTGAAGGTCGAGCCGCGGGCGCCCATTGGGGAGCGACCGAATCTCCACGTCGTGCCAGGGCACGCCGCGAGCCCCATCGAGGACCTTGGAGAGCGCTTCCTTGGCAGCGAAGCGACCGGCGAGCGCCAGCCCCGGCTCGCGCGATGCGAGATCGGCGCGTTCGTCCGGGCTGCAGATGCGGTCGAAGAAGCGATCACCGTGCCGCGAAAGAGCCTTTCGCATGCGATCGATGGAACATACATCGATGCCGACGCCGACGATCATCCGCTCTGAATGGCCGCCCGCATCTCGAGGACGGCGTCGCGAAGGGAGAGAAACACCGCGTCGGCGATGATCGCGTGGCCGATGTTGAGCTCGACGATCTCCTTCACCGAAATCAGCTTGGGCACGTTGGTGCGGGTGAGGCCGTGGCCCGCCGCCACCTCGATGCCCATCTCGCTGGCGAGCTTGGCGGCGCTGCGCAACCGAAACAGCTCGTTGTCGCTACCCTCGGCGTGCGCATAGTCACCGGTGTGGAGCTCGATCTGTTCCACGCCGGCCTTGCGCGCGGCCTCGATCTGCACCGGGTCCGGCGCGATGAAGAGGCTCACGCGAATCTTGGCGCCGCGCAGGCGATCGATGGCGCGCTGGAGCGTAGCGCCGCCGCCGACCACGTCGAGGCCGCCCTCGGTGGTGCGCTCCTCGCGCCGCTCGGGCACCAGCGTGACCACGTTGGGATGCACCCGCGCCGCGATGGCCACCATCTCGTCGGTGGCGCCCATCTCGAGGTTGAAGGTCTGGGCCCGTGAGTCGAGGAGCTCCTTCAAGAGCTCCACGTCCGCGTCCTTGATGTGCCGGCGGTCTTCCCGCAGGTGCGCGGTGATGCCGTCGGCGCCGGCATCGAGGCAGATGGCGGCTCCCTCGATGGGGTCCGGGTACGGAGTGCCCCGCGCGTTGCGAAGGGTGGCGATGTGGTCGACGTTGACGTGGAGACGGACGGAGTTCACGGGTTGGCTTTCAGTCGTCGGACGCGTTGTTTTCCGAGAGCTCGTCGTCGTTCTTGGGGGTGGCCTGGTACTCGCCGTTGGGGCCGTCGCGGCGCACCACGAAGACCTTGCGGCCCACGGTGTCGGGATTCTCGCGTGCTACCACGGTGATGACGTTCACGCCGGGCCGAAGTGGGACTTGCGCATCGAAGGTCATCTTCTTGGGGTCGGTACCGTTCTTGTTGGAGCGGTAGAACACCTTGCGGCCCCCGGCGAACAGGTAGCCGTCCATGAGGCGCGCGGTGTCGGTGGCGACGCCGGTGACCTTGATGAACGCATCGCGGGTGGCGAGCACCGGCGGCTCCACCTCGATGGCGGGCGGCATGTGTGCCATCACCTCTTCGAACGGCACCACCGCTACGGGCGTGCCGCCATCCTCGACCTCGGTGCGCCGCGCGAAGGCGAAGCGTCCGTCACCCAGGTTCAGCTTCACGAAGTCGCCGGCCGAAGCCTGCACCTGCGCCGCGGTCCCTTGCGCCAGGCGACCCACCACGCGCGCCGTGGTGTCGGGCGACTCGTAGAGCGCCGCGCCCCCGGCCTTGGCCTTCGAGGTCCCGCTGGCCGCGCTCATGGCGGCCGGCAACGCGATGGGCATCCGTACCTTCTCGACCACGCTCTCGCGGAGATCGCGGTCGGAGATGGTGAGCTCGACCTTGGCCTCGGTGTCGGCCAGCTGGGGCTCGATGTCGAAGGTGAACAGCACCTTCTTGCTCTCGCCCGGGGCCATGTTCGAGATGTCGAAGCGACCCTCGTGGAGCAAAACGCCGTCGCCCGAGAGGTTGCGCAGGTTGGCCTGCGTCTCGAAGCTCTTGCCCTTGCCGATGTTCTTCACGGTCACGTACATGGCGTAGCTCTCGCCCTTCTGGGCGCGGCCATCGCCGTTGCCCTTCTTGGAGTCGAGCACGTGATAGCTGTAGGCGAAGACCGGACGGTCCAGCGCCTTCACGGTGATCTGCGCCTGCGCCGCCGCGGGCACCCGACCCCGGGCCTCGTCGAACTTCAGCGTGATCCAGTCGGACCGCGTGGTCATGTCGCGGGGGATCTTGCAAACCCGCGGAGCGTCCTTGGGGAGCGCCGCGGTGGAGCCGGCCTTCTTCCCCTCTTTTTCGCACCAGCCCATGGGGGCGGAGACGGTGCGGCTCTTGCCGGGCTCGAGCTTGCCGAAGACGAACTCCTTGTTGTCGAAGAGAGGATCGTCGCTCTTGGAGATGGCGTTGAGGCGGAAGAGCGGAGTCGTGCCCTTGTTGGTCACGGTGAGCTTCACGTTCACCGACTCGCCGGCGGTCACCACGTTGCCGGGGCGGTCGCTCTCGACCTTGACCTCGACGTTGGGCGGCGGCGCGCCGGGCGCAGCTTGCGCCACGTCGGCCGGAGCGTCGTTCCAGTCGATGCCCAGCTGCGCGAGGTTGGCCGTGGCCTTCGCCAGCTCGGCGGCGCGCACGTCGGCCACCACTTGCTTGGCCTGCTTCACCTGCTCCGGCCGCTTGCCGGGGGTGACCTTCGCCGCGAGATCGCGCGCGAAGCGGATGGGGAAATCCATCTTGAAGTTGTCGTCGAGCTCGCCGCCGCGGTCGCGGAGCTCGTCGCGCTCGTCTTGGCCGAGGAAGTAGCGCACCGTTTCCAGCGGCTTCTGGCCGGCGCGGATGCTGGCGTTGGTGAGGCTGCGCGCGAGATCGCGCTCCTTCACCAAGCCGCTGTCCACCGTGAGATCCATCTCCAGGAGATCGGGCGTCATGGGATCGAGCTCGATGTCCGGCGTGACGCCGGTGCCCTGAATCGAGATGTCGCCCGGCTCCGTGAGGTACTGGGCGATGGTGAGCTTGAGGGCGGCCTTGTCCGGGAGCTCGTTGAACACGAGCTGCACGCTGCCTTTGCCGAACGTGGTCTCACCCACGATGATGGCGCGATCGTGGTTCTTCATGGCGCCGGCGACGATCTCGCTGGCGCTGGCCGAGGTGCCGCTCACCAGGAGCACGATGGGGTAGTTGGGCTCGGTGCCGTCGGCGTGCGCGACCTTCTCGTCGCGACCTTCGCTGGGGTTGCCCACGGTGGCCACGATGGGGCCTTCGCTCACGAACTTGTCGACCACCTTCGCCGACTGGTCGAGGAGGCCACCGGGGTTGCCCCGGAGATCGAGGACCAGGCCCTTGATCTCACCAGCGCGACGCAGCTCGGCCAGACCGGCTTCGAGATCGTTGGCGGTGTTCGACTGGAACTGCTTCAGGCGCACGTAGCCGATGCCGCCGTCGAGGGCCTTGGCTTCGACGCTCTTCACTTTGATGAGCTCGCGCTGGAGCTCGAACGGCTTGACGCCTTGCCAGCCGCCGTCGCCGTCGCGGTGGACCCACACCGTGACCTTGCTGCCGGGGGTGCCGCGGAGATGGTTCACGGCCTCGTTGAGGCCCATGTTCAGCGTGGATTCGTTGTTGATCTTGGTGATGCGATCGTAGCGCTTGAGGCCCGCGCGGCCGGCGGGGGTGCCGGGCATGGGGTTCATGACCGTGAGCTGCTGATCGCGAATGGAGATGACGATGCCGAGCCCGCCGAACTGGCCGGTGGTGCTGGCGTTCATGTCCTTGTACGCCTCGGGCGAGAGCAGCACGCTGTGCGGATCGAGGGTGTGCAGCATGCCGTTGCAGGCCGCGTACTCCACCTCGCGGAGATCCACCTCGGTGCCCTTCAGGTTCTCCTGGATGAAGGCGAAGATCTCCCGGAGCTTGGCGCTCACGTCCCAGGGGCCGAGGACGCCGTCGACCTTGAACTCCTTCTCTTGCGTATCGACCCGAACCTTCACGGTGGGCGAGTTGTCCTCGTGGAGCACGATGACCTGGGCCACGTCGCGCTGGACGAAGTTGAGCGCGGAGAGCAGCATCTCTTTCGGGCGCACGCGCTTGGGATCGACGTAGCGATCGCGCACCGTCTTGAGCACCTCGTTGACCACGCGAACCTGCGTGAGATCGTAGGGGCCCTTGTCCTTCGCGGCGGCGTTGGCCGCAGCGAGGCCGTTCCACAGGCCGCCGCCGTGCAGGCGCAGCGCGAGCAGCGCAGAGATGGTGAAGGCCCCGAACAGCACGAAGAGGCGAGAGAAGCGCGCGAGGAATCGCATTGGCGGAAAGTATAGGGATTTCGCCGGCGCTTACGTCGTCAAAAGCGGGGTGCGGCGGATCCAGGCGGCGTACCGCACAGGTCCCAGGGCACACTCGCAACTGCATGAAACCACGTGCACCTACATTGGCATTCAGATTGCATCTGTTCAGAACCATGAAGCTTCTGCGCGCGCTCCCGATTCTGGTCCTCGGTCTCACCGCGGCGTGCTCCGGCGCCGACGACGGCGACGACGGCAGCGAAGACGATCTGCGGAAGAAGCGCGGCATCCAGCTGGTGGTCACCGTCGACTGGGAAGGCTCCGACCTGAAGGACGAGAACCTGCGCGCCATGGAGGGCTTCCACCAGAAGTTCCCCGACGTGAAGCTGGTGCAGTTCCTGAA
>JABFRG010000216.1 GCA_013141295.1 Polyangiaceae bacterium | reverse complement strand
CGTCGTAGTCCGAGGGCAGCCGCACCACGTAGTCGCCCTTGGGCGAGGTGAGCTTGAAGAAGCCCATCGCGTCCTTCGCTTGGGCGCACGTTCGCGTGGGCGCGGGCCCCGGGCCGCCGGGGGGCGGTCCCGCTTCGGGTTGACCGCTGGTGCCGCTGGAGGAGCCGCCGGTGCTGCCGGACGAGGAGCTGCTCGAACCGGTCCCGCCGCTCGAGAGGTTGGCCCCGGACGAGGACGAGGACGACTCGGCGCCCGGCGCGTCGTCGGAGCAGGCGCTCGCGAGCGGCACGGCCATGATCAAAAGGAGCGCGGAGAAGAGAGCGGCGGGCGTACGAGACATCGTTCTCAGTATACGCAATCTCCTGGGCATTTCTGCCTCGCCTTTCATTTCTGCCTCGACGCGCATTTCTGTCACAGGCCTACATCTGCCCGGCGCCCTCCTTCGGCCCGCCCGATGGGCCCTCGACTCGTGTACTTTCGGGACATGGCCGCCATCGATATCGTGCCCCACACCGAGGTTCACCCGCTCGCCGACGGGGAGGTGCGCCTGCTCGGCGCGGTTCGTCAGGTCACCGGCGCCATGACCCGCATCGAGATGGGCGGCGGCACGCCCGGCGCAACCGGCGGACGCGCGCGCAGAATTCTCGTGGACTGCGGCGTCGCGCAGGGGCGCGAGCGCATGGACTTCCCGGAGGCCGCCGACGACGTGGACGCAGTGGTGCTCACGCACGGCCATCAGGACCACATCGGAAACATCCCCACCCTCCTCGACCGCGGATACGAAGGGCCCATCTACGCGACGCCCGCGACGCTGGAGATCGCCAAGATCTCTCTCGAGGACAGCCTCGGGATGCAGCGCATGGGGTACCGGGAGATCGGCCGCTTCCTCGAGCACTTCAAGAGCCTCACGCGGCCCCTCGGTTACGAACGCGCGCACGACCTCGGCGGCCTCACGCTCACGTTCCACGAGGCGGGCCACATTCTCGGCTCCGCCAGCGCCGAGCTCGCCACCAGCCGCAGCCGCGTCATCTGCTCGGGCGATCTCGGCCGCAGCGGCAGCCCGCTCCTCAAGGATCCGAACACCACCTGGCGTACCGACGCGCCGGTGGACGTGGTGGTCATGGAGTCCACCTACGGCTCCCGCGACCACGGCCACTCCCACGGCGACATCGAGCACGATCTGGAAGAAATCCTGAAGGACGCCATCGCCCGCAAGGCCAAGGTGCTCATCCCCGCCTTCGCCATCGGACGCACCCAGACGCTCCTTTGGTTCCTCAACAACCTGGTGGAGCAAGGGCGCATTCCGGAGATCCCGGTGGCCATCGACACACCCATGGGCCTGGCCATCACCGAGACCTACGCGCGCTTCAAGCAGCTCTTCGACAAGGAGTCGCTCGATCAGCTGGCGCACGGCGACGATCCCCTGGACTTCGAGGAGCTCTTCCGGGTGCGCCGCGGCCGCGACTCGCAGAAGCTCCACGATCGGCCGGGGCCGATGATCATCATCGCCGGCTCCGGCATGTGCACCGGCGGGCGCATCATCGGCCACCTGCGCGAAGGCCTCCCCAGCGATCGCACGACGGTGCTGTTCGTGGGGTATCAGGCCGAGGGAACGCCGGGGCGCCGCATTCAAGAAGCGGCCCGAGCCGGCGGCTCGGTGTGGCTCGACGGCGAGGAGGTGCAGGTGCGCGCGCGCATCGCCACGTTGAAGGGTCTCAGCGCCCACGCAGACCGCGGCGAGCTGCTTCACTGGCTGAAAGCCATTCCCGGCGCCCGGCGCGTGGCTCTGCATCATGGCGACGTGGAAGCGCAAGAAGCCTTCGCCGGCTGGGCGGCGTCGCAACTTGGCTGAGGGCACCGCGCTCGCCGAAGGGCCGAACCGAGAGACCTTCCGAAACGGCTTCCGGCTGCTCCTGGCGGCGGCGATGATCGGCGTGGGCATCATGCACTTCACGCGCGAGCCCTTCTTCACGCGCATCGTCCCGGCGTGGCTGCCGGAGCCACGGCTCCTCGTGTACCTGAGCGGCGTCTTCGAGGTGGCGCTGGGGGTCGGGCTCCTCCTGCCGCGCACACGCAAGCTTTGCGGCCTCGGACTGGTGGCGCTCTACATCGCGGTATTCCCCGCGAACGTGAACATGGTGGTGCACCCGGAGCTGGGAGGAACGGTGCCCATCTGGGCACTGTGGCTGCGGTTGCCGCTCCAGCTGGTCCTCATCGGCCTCGCCTATTGGGTGAGCCGTACACCGAAAGAGGGCGCCGGAAACGTGGTATGAGGAGGCATGTCGAAACGCATCCTCGTCGCCACCGACCTCAGCGCCGCCAGTGAAGATGCCCTCCGTCAAGCTGCAAGCTACACGGATTCCGTGCTGGGGGTGATTCACGTCATGCCGAACCTGGTGGACGTGAGGCCGCTCTTTCCGCAGAACAACGAGGCCAACGCCACCCACGCCATCGAGATCGAGGCCAAGGTGCGCGAGGCCGTGGAGAGCGCCGCCAAGGCGGTGACCACCGGGCCGGTCGAGGTGTTCCTGGAGCAAGGGCTCGACCACGAGGCAGTGGTGACCCAGGCCAAGAAGTGGAAGGCCGATCTGCTCGTCGTCGGTAGCCACGGTCGCACCGGCTTGCCGCGGCTCCTCCTGGGCAGCGTCGCCGAGCGCCTGGTCCGCGAAGCCCCCTGCTCGGTGCTGGTGGCGCGCAAGCACCGCCCGGGCCCGGTGCTGGTGGCGACCGATCTCTCCGAAGCGTCGCTCCCGGCGGTCGCCGTGGGTGCCCAGGAAGCCAAACGACGCGGGGTGAGCCTGGTGGTGGCCCACGTCATCGATCACGCGCTCAGCGATTTTGCCGCCAGCGCCCTCTCGCAGTTCCTCGGCGTGCTGCCGCCGGCCAACGCGGAGCTCCTGGGCGAAGCGCGCACAGCGGCGAAGGCGGCCCTCGAGTCGATTATCGCCAAGACCGGCGTGCCGGGCGAAGCCCGCGTCCTCGAAGGGTCGGCCGCCTCCGCGGTCATTCGCGCCGCCGAAGAGCTCGGCGCCGAGGTCGTCGTGGTGGGCGCGCACGGCAAGAGCGGCGTGCGCGATCTGGTGCTGGGCACCGTCACCGAGCGCATCCTGCGGAGCGCGCAGGGCTCGGTGATGGTCGTTCGCCAGTAGGTTCGGTCAGGGCGTCCAGCGCAGCATCTGCCCGGGGTAGCCCACCGGCTTGTAGAACGGATCGCCAGCGGTGCCCACGTACACGGCGCCGCCCACCGCCCGCACGCGCACCGGCCGGTCGAGGTTGGTGGCGAGGATTTCGGCGTTGCCCACGTGGGTCAGCGCCGTGGTCTTGCTCACCCGCGCGAGACGCCCGACGCATCCCTGTCCCGGCGACGAGCCGTAGTAGAACGACGTGCCATCGAAGGCCACGCCCGACGAGCGGGCGTACGCCACGTTGTCGCCGCTGCCCTGGAGCGCGCCACTGCCGAGGGTGCTGGTGGCCAGGGAATAGATGCCGAAGCCGTCGGAGACGGAGCCCACTTCACCGCCTGGCGTCAGGTAGAGCGTGGTGCCGTCCACGTGGATGCTCTCCACCTGACCGTAGCTGGCCACGGAGACCACGTCTTCGACGGCGCCGCCGGTCTTGGGTACCCGGCGGAGCATGTTGCTGGTGGTGCGCCCGCCGGCGGTCACGATTGATGTAAAATACACATACGTGCCGATGACCGCAGCCGCCGTCACCACCTCGTTCGATGCCGTGGGGTACTCCACCAGCAGCTGCTCTGCCGCGTTGCTCTTGGTGGCCGCGTGGACCAGCCGCGAGGGCGCGGTCTTCTGGAAGTAGTACACGTCGTCGCCGTCCACCACCACACGACCCTGGATCTCCGAAGCCGTGGACCCACTCGGACCGCGCAGCGCCACCAGTTGCCCGCCGCCCACCGGAAGATCGAAGCGCGCGAGCGCCGACGCCGACAGCGTGCCGGTGGGATTGGTGCCGGTGGGCGCCACCCCCAGCGCCACGAAGTTGGGGAGCGTCGCGCTCACGTCGTAGGAGACGGCCACGCTCGGCCCCGAGAGCGGCACGCCCACGAAGGTCCACGGCTGCGAGAGGGCGAACACGCGATCGGCGCCGGTGGCGATATCGGTGACGTTGGAGAAGTACGCGCTCTCGGCGCCGGTCACCGCCACCGCGGTGGTGCCCACGCTCGAGCGCGGCGTGCAAATGCTGGTTTGCCGCGTGGGCAGGGCGTCGCTGCCGCCGCCGTCGGGCAGGACGGTGGACCCGTCCTTGTCGCCGCCGCCGCCATCGGTCCCTGGCGACACGCTGCCGTCGGGACCGGAGGCCCCCTGAAGCTCTTGCGTCACGTCGCAAGCGCCGAGGGCCGAGAGAGTGGCAAGGACCGGCAAGCAGGATCGTAGTCTCATGAGGAAGCCTCCGAAGTTGGCAAGAGCGAGCGACCATCGTCGGCCTGCTCCGTCTTGGTTAGAGGTCGTTTGCGACGAAACATTCGTTCCGTCAGAAAAACTTCAGGGCCCCGCATCGGTGTCGGGCGTGGCCGCCCCCTGCAGGCTCATGGGATAGTCCTTCCGGAAGCGCGCGGCGGCCCGCGCCGCCTCGTCCTTGCGGCCCAGGAGCGAGAGCGCCGACACCAGGAGCCCGTCGCGCTCCTCCCGGAGCTGCCCCGCGGGAAAGCGCGTGCGGTGTTGCTGGAGGAGCGCCAACGCCCCCTCCCCGTCGCGGCGCCGAAGGGCCACACGCGCGGTCTCGAGGAGAAGGCGCTCCGCCTCGGCGTCGCCGGCAGCTGCCTTGGCGGTGGTCTTCGCCGAAGCGGTCGGATGCGGCTCTGCCAGCGGCAAACGCGACACGTCCACCGTCTCGACCTCGGGCACCGGCTTCACTTCGGGTTGCTGCGCCGTCGACGGTGGCGCGGCCGATGCCAGAGCGCCGCTGGGCGCAAGGACCGAGACCAGGGGCGCCTTGTTGGGGAGCGCGCTCCGGGTGGCAAAGCCGGCGCCGAAGCCGAGGCCCACGAGGAGCAGCCCCTTGCCCCAGGTGCCCGCCAGCAGCGCCTTCAGCCACCCGGCCCGCGACGTCACCTTCGCCACCTCGCCGGCCAGTAGCGGCGCGGCCATGGCCACCCCCAGCGTCACCGCCAAACGCGCCCGGACTTCGTCTTGCCCGCCGGCGTCGTCGGGGCGCGCTGCTTCCGCAGCGATGCATCGCGCGAGCAGGTCGTCTTCCTTGGCGTCGTTCACGAGGCCTCCGGGGCAAAGCCGCTGCGCGAGAGCCGCGCGCGCAAGGTCTCCCGCGCCAGCCGCAGGCGCGAGTATGCGGTGTTCACGGGAATCTCGAGGGACTCGGCCACCACCGGCATGGCGGTGCCATCCAGATCGTGGAGCACGAACACCGCGCGCTTGTCGTCGTCGAGCAGGTCCATGGCAAGGGCCAGCGCCGCGCGGCACTCCTGGTCGCTCGCGACCTGCTCCGGCGAGGGAGCGTCCGAGGGTCGCGCCGCGGCGGTGTCGTCGTCTTCGGTGTGCTCCATGCGATACCCCATGCGGCGCTTGACGCCCACGGCCACGCGAACGGCGATCCCGAAGAGCCAGGGTCGCAGCGGTCGCTCCGGGTCGAACTCCGGCAACTTCTTGTGAACCACCAAGAACACGTCGTGCACCACGTCTTGCACGTCGCGCGCGCGGACGCCCATGCGCACCACCGAGTTGCGGATGTAACCGTATTCACTTTCGAAGATCGCCCGGAAGGCCGGCGAGGCAGAGCCGGTAGTCATGACATGGATCGGTGCCCGTTCTCGAGGATTGCGGCGTCCCGCCGATTCCGTCAAAGAAAAGCGTAGGCCAGGCGCAATCCCAGGGTGAGGCTCGCGGGCGCGGTGCTCCACACTTC
>JABFRG010001189.1 GCA_013141295.1 Polyangiaceae bacterium | reverse complement strand
TCGCGTACCTGGTGTTCGCGCCCCAGCGCTCCACGAGGCGACCGGCGGGCGGCGCGAACACCAGGTACGCGAAGGCAAAGGCGGAGCCGAGCCACCCGAACTGCTGGTGCGTGATGTCGAGCTCCTGGCGCACCGTGGGGCCGATGGCGGCCAGCGTTTGCCGGTCGAGAAAGCTCACGCTCATGGCCAGGGTAGCGACGACCGCGATACTCCACGGCCGAACCATCTCGAAGAAGCGACGCACGGCCCCGCAGCTTGCCCCGAGTGGCGCCGCGTCACAACCCTGCAGCGAGCCCGGGAAGCTGCTATCCGAGGGCTCATGGAACGAAAGACCCTGGAAACCGCGCGCGTGCACCCGGCGATTCGTCAGAAGATCGCCGAGAACCATCGAGACCTCGTGGACGAGGTGGAGGCGGCGGTGGCCGCCCACGACGTGGTGGTGGTGGGCATGGGCATCAACCCGGTGCCCCGAAAGGCGCGCACGCTCTTCGAAGCCAACGGCATTCCCTTCCACTACCTCGAGTACGGGAGCTACCTCTCGCTCTGGCGACGAAGGAACGCGCTCAAGATGTGGACCGGCTGGCCGACCTTTCCCATGATCTTCGTGAAGGGCATCTTCATCGGTGGCGCGGCCGACGCCGAGAAGCTCATCGCATCCGGTGAGCTGAAGACGATGCTCGAGGCCCCGCGCGCGAAATCCGACGCGTCGTAGACCCGAGCGCGAACGCGTACCCGAGGAGCGCGCCGAGCGCGAGGATCGGCGCAACCGAGATCGAGAGGAGCCGCAGGGTCAGAAGCAGGAGCCCACCCGCCGCCGCGACCGGGTCGGTCTGCCCTCCGACGAGCACGTCGGCGGCGCCGCCGAACCCGAGCGCGCACGCGACTCCATAGGCGCCCCATACGACGGCCGGGGGCAACAAGGCGCGATATCTCATCGGGCCCTCCCGGCGGCGAGTGCCCACAACGGCCCCTGGGTCACTGCGTGGAGCACCACGGCATTGCCCATGGGTCCGGCTGCGCGGAAGCTCTCACTGTCGGCGCTGCGCTCGGGCGCTCCGGTGAAGCGAAGCGAGCGCTCGAGGGCACGGGCGCTGGCGACGTCGCCGAAGGCGCGCGCACCGAGGAGCGCCATGCCACTCGCACCGGGGCTGGCGCCGAGCAGCGGAATCACCGGCCCGGAGTCCACGTCCGCGCTGCCGCCCAGCGGCCACTCCCGCGCGAGCCCGAAGCCCAGCACCTCGAAGGTGAGCAGTCTGCGCGCCTGCGCGTACTGTGCCTCGGCGAAGGGACGGTCCCAGAGGATCAAATTGTGGGCCGCCATGAACACCGACGATCCTTCGGGCCCCTCCAGAACGGTCCCATCGTAGCGATAGCGCGAGATCAGCAGCCCGGTGCGAGCGTCCACCAGGTGTGCCTTGGCGTGGGCAATCCACCGCTGGGCCAGATCGTGGTGATCGCCGCCGGTGCGCGCGTCGTCGAGGCGCAGCGCGGCCAGCGCCGTGGTGTTGCAGAAGGTCCAGGCCTCGTCCGGGTAGCTCTCGCCAGAGAGCGAAGGGCTCGCCTCCATGGCGCGCACGATAGCGGCGATGCGCCGG
Organism: Polyangiaceae bacterium; assembly: GCA_013141295.1. Lineage (GTDB taxonomy): Bacteria > Myxococcota_A > Polyangia > Polyangiales > Polyangiaceae > JABFRG01. The sequence goes on along the minus strand of JABFRG010001189.1, from coordinate 4,283 downwards.
TGGAGCGGCGCCTCCAGGTCCTTCCGCGGCGCGACCAGAAGGCGCGCCGCGAGCACCAGCGCCACTTCGCCGTCGAGGAACAGGCTGCGCCCGCCGCCCAGCCAGGGAGCGGTGAGCGCATAGGGCAGGAGGAAGCGATACGGATCGTCGTCACGGGTGGCCGCGAGCAGATCGTCCACCACGAGATCCAGGGTCGCGATGTGCGCGTCGCGATGCGCGACGTCGGACAGCGCGAGGTCGGCGAAGGAAAGTGCAAGATACATGCGTCGCATGAGGTCCCACTCGGGGTTCACCCGGCGTACGTGGGCGCTGTCCGCGGCGCGCACCTCTGCATCTGCCAGAGCTTCGGCCTGCCCGTGCGCCAGGAGCGCGGCGTCATCCGGCGAGGGCTGGTACAGCCGGTGAAGCTGCGTCAGCCACACGGCGGCGGCGAGGAGGTAGGCGAAGGCCCAGTATCGGCGGTGAGGCGACGTTGCCATCTCCGGGGATGGTGACGCAGGAGCCGGGCGCGTGCCGGCACCACGCGCCCGAACGGCTCCAGGCGCCGTCCGAACGGTGCCACACCGCCGCCGAGCGGCAGGTCAGCTCTTGCCGAGCTTGGCGAACGGGTTGTTGCGGAACCCGTTCTCCGGCTTCTGCGGGGCCTTGGGGGGCGGCGCGCCCTTGCCCTGGGGCCGCGGACCATCGCCGCGAGCATCGGGGCGCGGACGGGCTCCACCGGTGGCCTCGACCGCGCCGGACTTGGCGGTGAGCGCGATGCGTTTGCGCGCGAGGTCGACCTCGACCACCCGCACCTTGATCTTGTCGCCCACCTTGGCCACCTCGTGGGGATCCTTCACGAAGCGATCGGCCAGCTGCGACACGTGCACGAGGCCGTCCTGGTGCACGCCCACGTCGACGAACGCGCCGAAGGCGGTGACGTTGGTGACGACGCCTTCCAGCTGCATGCCCGGCTTCAGGTCTTCCATGGTGCGAATGTCGTCGCGGAAGGCCGGGGCCTCGAAGGCGCTGCGCGGATCGCGACCGGGCTTCACCAGCTCCTTCTGGATGTCCTCCAGCGTGGGCAGGCCCACGCCCTCGCCCACGTAGCTCTTCCAGGGGATCTTCCCGACCAGGTCGGCGTTCCCGAGGAGCTCTTCCACCTTCACGTTGGCGTCCTTGGCCACCTTGGCGACGAGCGCGTAGCGCTCCGGGTGCACGGCGCTGGCGTCGAGTGGATGGGCGCTCCCGCGCAGGCGCACGAAGCCGGCGCACTGCTCGAAGGCCTTGGGGCCGAGGCCGGGCACTTCCATGAGCTCCTTGCGGCTCTTGAAGGCGCCGTGTTGGTCGCGGTACTTCACGATCTTCTTGGCGAGCGAGGCCCCTACCCCGGCCACGTAGCCGAGGAGCTCGGCGCTGGCGGTGTTGAGCTCGACGCCCACCGCGTTCACGCAGCTCTCCACCACCTCTTCGAGCTTCTTCTTGAGGAGCGGCTGGTGCACGTCGTGCTGGTACTGGCCCACGCCGATGACCTTGGGGTCGAGCTTCACCAGCTCGGCCAAGGGATCTTGCAGGCGGCGGGCGATGGACACCGCGCCGCGCACCGTGAGGTCGAGGTCGGGGAACTCCTCGCGCGCCACATCGCTTGCAGAATACACGCTTGCCCCGGACTCGTTGACCATGACCACGATGGGCTTCTTGTCGCCGGTCTCCAGGCTGCGGCAGAAGTCGGCGGTCTCGCGGCCGTGGGTGCCGTTGCCGATGGCCATGGCGAAGGGCGCGTAGCGCGTCACCAGCTCGCCCAGGGTCTTCTTGGCGTGCGCGAGCCCGGCGTCGCCCACCACCAGGTTCACCAGGGTGTGGTGCAGGAGCTTGCCGGTGTCGTCCACGACCACCACCTTGCAGCCGGTGCGTTGGCCGGGATCGATGCCGATGACGGTCTTTCGTCCGAGCGCCGGCTGGAGCAGCACCTTCTGCAAGTTCTCGGCGAAGATGCGGACCGCCTCGGCGTCGGCGGCCAGCTTGAGGTCGATGCGGACGTCCGTCTCGATGCTGGGGCACAGGAGGCGCTCCACCGAGTCTTCCACCGCCGTCTTCATCTCGCCGGCCCAGGGCGACCGCGGCGACACCTTGGCCAGCGTGGCCACCCGCGACGCGAGCCGAACCTTGTCGACCTCGATGCCGGCCCGGAGAACACCTTCGGCCTCGCCCCGGCGAATCGCCAGGTAACGGTGCGAAGGCAGCGTCCGCACCGGCTCCTTGAAGTCGTAGTACATCTCGAACTTGGTGGGGACCTTGGTCTTGCTGGCCACCGGCTCGCAGGCGAGGACGCCATCCTTCTTGAAGGTCTCGCGGACCTCGGCGCGGACCTCGGCGCGTTCTGCCACCACCTCGGCCACGATGTCGCGGGCGCCGGCCAGCGCGGCGGCCACGTCCGGCACTTCCTTGGCGAGGTCGACGAAGGCCCGGGCCTCCGCATCCGGCGAGCCATCGGTGGGCTGCGCCAGGAGACGCAATGCCAGCGGCTCGAGGCCGCGCTCGCGAGCGATCTTGGCGCGGGTGCGCCGCTTGGGCTTGAACGGCAGGTAGATGTCCTCCAGCACCGATTTGACCCAGCAGTCCTCGATGCGTGCGCGGAGCTCGGGGGTGAGCTTTCCCTGGCTCTCGATCTCCGCGAGGATGCTCTCGCGCCGCTCGTGGAGCTCCATGTAGTAGCCGTGCTTCTCCTCGATGTCGCGGAGCTGCACCTCGTCGAGGCCACCGGTCTGCTCCTTGCGGTAGCGGGCGATGAACGGAACGGTGGCGCCCTCTCGGAGCAGCGCCACCGCGGCCCGCACCTGCGGAACCGGAATGGCGAGCTCGTCTGCGATGCGCGGCGCGGGATCGAAATCCTTCTTCATGGTCGTTCGAGGCTCCAGATCACTTGCCCGCGAAGCGCGGCGGGCGTTTTTCGGCGAAGGCCGAGAGGGCTTCGCCCAGGTCGGCGGAAGGCAAGAATGCGGCGTTCCACACCGCCACGTAGCGGAGCCCCGCGTCGTCCTCGGCGCGAATGCGCTCGTTCATGACGTTCTTCACGCCGGAGACGACGAGCGGCGGATTGCCGGCGATCTCCGCGGCCAGCGCCCGGCCGGCCTCCCACAGCGCCTCGGACGTATCGTAGAGATCGTTCACCAGGCCGATGCGGAGCGCGCGCTCGGCGTCGATGTCGCGGCCGGTAAGGCAGAGCTCGCGCGCATGACCCTCGCCCACGATGCGGGGCAGCCGCTGGAGCGTGCCGATGTCGGCCACCATGGCCACCTTCACCTCGCGCACGCTGAACCGCGCGTCCTTGGAGGCGATGCGGATGTCGCACGCGGTGATGAGATCGACCCCTCCGCCGATGCAGAGGCCATTGACCGCCACCACCACCGGCTTCCGGCAGGTTGCCACCGAGGTGATGGCGCGCTGGAGCTCGAGCACCAGCTCCCGAAGGCGGGTCCGCTCTTCGGCGAGGCCACCCGCCACCACCGGCCCCAGCTCGGCCATCATGCCGCGCAGATCGAGCCCGAAGGTGAAATGCGGGCCGTCGGCCCGGAGGAGCACCGCGCGCACCGCAGGATCGGCATCGAGGGCCTCGAAGGTCTTCGGGAGCTCTTTCCAGAACACCGGGCCCATGGGGTTTCCCTTGGTTCCCGAGCGCAGAACGACCTCGGCGACGTGGTCCCGAGTCTCGACGTGGAGTGTTTCCGCCATGATGACGCGAACTATGGCCCATGCGCCGCGGTCGATTCAAGGGAAGTTCAGCGGCTTCGGGGAAGCTTCGGGACCGTGGCACGTAAAAGGCTGCATGCATCTCCTGCGCGCCGTCCTGCCGCTTCCCCTTCTCGCCGCCATGATCGCGTGCTCTGCCGGCAACTCGACCTCCAGCAGCGGCGGCTCCGAGAGCTCCAGCGGCGAGCCCGGCGACGGCGGGGGAAGCAGTGGCAGCAGCGGCAGCAGCGGGAGCAGCGGCAATGGCGACGGCGGCGCGTCCTCGGGTGAGGTCCGGGTCGGCACCCTGACCATCATGAGCAACGCCTATACCGTGGGCACCACGCCCGTCGAGCAGGGCACCGCCTACGGGAACTTCTACCGCTACACGCCGGTGGCGAGCGGAAGCAGCAGCGGTGGCTGTGCGGTGCAGACGGTGGGCGCCTGCGCGGTGAGCACGTGCACCTTCGGCACGACCAGCACCGGCGACGCCGGCACCGGTGTAACTTACACGAATTCCGGGACCGTCACGGTGAGCGGCGTTCGCGTCAATAGCGGCAGCATGACCCTCACCC
>JABFRG010000497.1 GCA_013141295.1 Polyangiaceae bacterium | reverse complement strand
AAGCCCGTGGCCAGCAGCGCCGAGTCGAGGTCGGCGGTGTCGGTGACGTGGCAGGGCTCGCCGTTGCGGGTGGCGAAAGCGCCCGCCGCCCCGGCCCACACCACGCCCAGCGAAGGCGCGTGCACCAGGCCCACCAGCGGAACGCCGTCGACCACCAGGCCGATCGACACCGCGTAGAACGGGTGACCGTGGAGAAAGTTGGTGGTGCCGTCGAGGGGGTCCACATAAAGCGTTCGGCTGCCCGCCACGCCGCCCTCTTCCTCGGCCACCAGGTGCAAGTCGGTCTCGCCGAGAATGCGCCGGAGCACCCGTTCGCTCTCGCGATCGAACTCGGTGACGAAGTCGATGCTGCCCTTCTTGTCGGCCTTGGGCTTGCTGCGGTACCCGGAGAGCAGCACCTTGGCGGCCTCTTCGGCGGCGCGGCGCATGGTGGGCAAGTAACGGTCGGCGAGCTCCTGGGCGAGTTCCGATGAAGTCATTTCCGTGCTTTCAAGGCGTCCAAAAGACGCGTGTAGATTCCACCGAACGCGCCGTTGGAGAGGAGCGCCACGGTGTCGCCGGCAGATGCCTCGGCCAGGAGGGTGGCCAGGATGGTGTCGACGCTGGCCTCGGCGCTGGCCTTGGCGCCCAGGTCGAGCGCGAGCTTCTGCGTGTCGAGGCGCTCCGCCTCGGGCACGTTGGTGCGGCCCAGCGGCGCCAGGAGCACCCGGTCGGCGGATCCGAAGGCGCCCACGTACTGGGTCTGGTGGATGGCGCGGCAGGCGGTGGCGCTCCGCGGCTCGAAGACCGCGAAGAGCTTTCCCTTCGGATGGCGGGATCGGAGCGCGCGCAGGGTCTCGAGCACCGCCGTGGGGTGGTGCGCGAAGTCGTCGTACACCCGCACGCCGCCCGGTTCACCGAGCAGGTCTTGCCGGCGTCGAACGCCCTGGAACTCTCCCAGCGCCGCCCGGAGCGACGCGAACGGCACGCCAAAGCCTTCGGCGGCCACCGCCAGGGCCCCCACCGCGTTGCGAATGTTGTGCGCGCCCGGGACCTTCATGCCGAAGCGGCCCACCGAGACGCCGCCGGCGTAGAGATCGAAGAGCTGGTTCCCGGCATCGTCGATGATGCTGGGCGCGCCGAGCCAGGTGGGGGTGACGTCGCCGGTGTCGTCGCCCTGTAGTGCATAATACACGCAACGCGCGGCGCTGCCCTTCGACACCTCGCGCACGTGGGCGTCGCTGGCGTCGCCCACGAAGAGCCCGCCTTCGGGCAGCGCCGCGGCGAGCTCCCGGAACGCGCCGAGGTAGCTCTCGAGGTCCGGGTAGATGTCGATGTGGTCGTGCTCGATGCTGGTGACGAGCGCGATGTCGCTGGGCGACACGCCCACGTAGTCGAGGAACTTGGGCTTCTTGTGCCAGTAGACGGCGTCGTACTCGTCGCCCTCGATGACGAACGGGGAGGGGCCGCCGGCGTTCTGCGCGTTGCCCAACAGCCCGCGCTTGGCGCGCCCGATGGCGGCGCCGGCCGGGAGGTTCTTGGGCACGCCGCCGATGAACCAACCGGGATCGAGGTCGGCCTTCCGGAGGAGGTGCGCGACCATGGCCGAGGTGGTGGTCTTGCCGTGGGTGCCGCAGATGGCCACCGCACGTCGACCGGTGAGAAACAGCTCCCGGAGCGCGCCGGACATGGACGCCGCCCGCAGCCCTCCGTCCCGCACCCGCGCAGCCTCGGGGTTGTCTTTGCGAATGGCGTTGCCGACGACGGTGAGCTCCGGACCCCAGTCGAGGTTCGCCGCCGCGTAGCCGCGGAGCAGCGGGATGCCGGCGTTCTCCAGGGCCGGGCCGATGGGCGGATCGAACGCCATGTCCGACCCGCGCACCTCGTGGCCGGCCTCGCGAAACAGGAGCGCCAGCGCCCCCATCCCGGTGCCGGAGATACCTGTAAAATGCACGCGCACCGGGCTATCCTTTGTGGAACGTGAAAGCCTCGTCGTTGGCCTCGACCTTGACGACGCTGCCCGGCGCGTAGCCACCGGCCAGAATCTCCTCGGCCAGCGGATCCTGGATCTTCTTGAGGATGGCGCGCTTGAGCGGGCGGGCGCCGAAGGCCGGCTCGTAGCCCAGCTCCACCAGCTGCTGCTTGGCGGCCTCCGAGAGGTCCAGCTTCACCTCGCGGTCGACCAGCAGCTTCTCCAGGTGCTTGAGCTGGATGTCGACGATGCCCCGCAGGTCGACCTTGGAGAGCGCCCGGAAGATGACGATGTCGTCGATGCGGTTCAAGAACTCCGGCCGCAGGAAGTTCCGCAGCTCCTCCCGGAGGACGTCGCGGAGCGCGTCGCGCCCCTCTTGCGAGTCGAACATCTTGGGGTCGGTGTCGAGGATGCGCTGCGACCCGATGTTGCTGGTCATGATGACCACGGTGTTGGAGAAGTCGGCCGTGCGGCCGCGACCGTCGGTGAGACGGCCGTCGTCGAGCACCTGCAGGAGCAGGTTGAACACGTCGGCGTGGGCCTTCTCCACCTCGTCGAAGAGGAGCACGCTGTAGGGGCGACGGCGAACCGCCTCGGTGAGGAAGCCGCCCTCCTCGCTGTCGACGTAGCCCGGCGGCGCGCCCACCAGCCGCTGCGCCATGTGCTTCTCCATGAACTCGCTCATGTCGAGGCGGGTCATGGCCTGCTCGTCGTCGAAGAGGAAGCCGGCGAGCGCCTTGGCCAGCTCGGTCTTGCCCACGCCGCTGGGGCCCAGGAACAGGAAGCTGCCGATGGGCTTGCCGGGATCGCGCAGACCCACGCGGCCGCGGCGAACGGCCCGGGACACCGCGCGCACCGCCTCGCTCTGGCCCACCACGCGCGCGCTGAGTCGCTCTTCCATCTTCATGAGCTTCTCGGACTCGGCCTCGAGCATCTTGGAGACGGGAATCCCGGTCCAGTCGCCGAGCACCAGCGCCACGTCTTCTTCCAGGACGTCGCGCGAGAGGTTGGTGGCGGTGCCCTGCGAGGCCACCGCCGCGTCGGCCGTTTCGAGGCGCCGCTTCACGTCGGGAATGCGCACGTGCTCGAGCTCGCCCAGCTTGGCGAACTCCTGCTTCTCGCGCGCGCCCGCCAGCTCGCCTTGAAGACGCGTGTATTCTTCACGCAACGCTGCCTGCGCCGCGAGGGCGCCCTTGCGGGAGTCGAGCTTGGCGCGCATCTCGGCCACCCGCGGCTCCAGCTCGGTCACTTCCTTCTGCAAGCGATCGTGGGTCTTCTGGCTCATGGCGTCGGTGTCGTCCACCAGCGCCGCCACTTGGGCCTTCAGCGAGGCGAGCCGGCGAATGGCGTCGTCCATGGGCGCCGGCAGGCCGTCGATCTCCACGCGCTTGCGGGCCGAGGCCTCGTCGAGGAGATCGATGGCGCTGTCCGGGAGGGCGCGGTCTTGCACGTAGCGCTTGGCCAAACGCACCGCGGCGGTCACCGCCGGATCGCCGATGCGCACGTTGTGGTGCTGCTCGTACTTGGTGGCGATGCCGCGCAGGACCTCGACCGCTTGCTCGGGCGTCGGCGGATCGATGGTGAGGGTGGTGAAGCGGCGAAGGAAGGCGTGATCCTTCTCTTCGAGCTTCTTCAGCCCCTCCGGCGTGGTGTCGGCGAGCAGGCGCACTTCGCCGCGCGCCAGGAGCGGCTTGAGCAGCTCGCCCACCGCGCTCCCGGACGCTCCCTGCCCGAACAACGAGTCGATGTTGCTGATGTAGAGCACCGTGTCGCCGGCGGCAGCCTTCACGCTGGCCAGCACCTGCTTCAAGCGGTCTTCCACTTCGCCGCGCAGCTTGGCACCGGCCACCAGCGAGCCGGTCTCGAGCTCGAGCACCGCCAGCTTGGATAGATTGTGCGGCACGTCGCCGGAGGCGATGCGCATGGCCAGGGCGCCCACGATGGCGGTCTTGCCCACGCCCGGGTCGCCCACCAGGAGCGGGTGGTTCTTCTGCCGTCGCTCGAGGATCTGCAAGAGGCGCCGCACCTCGACGTCGCGGCCGATGACCGGATCGAACTTGCCGGCCACCGCCACCGCGATGAGGTCGCGGGTGTAGCGGCTCGGCCCGTCGCCGCTGCCACCGCCGCCGCTGCTCGTAGACGCGTCGCGCGGAACGCTGGTCAGCGCCGCCATGTGCGGGCGGAACGAGCCCGGCCCGAGGGCGAACGTCTGGAGCACCACCGCCGCCGCGCCGCGGATCTCCTGCGAGAGCGCGTTGAGCAAGTGCTCGACGGTGACCTGCACCTTGTCGGCCTCTTTTTCGGCGCGCGCCATGAGCGCCAGCATGGCCGTCGAGAGGTAGGCCTGCCCGGTGGCCTTGGGCATGCGCCCGAGCTGAGTTTCTGCCTCGGCGGCCACGTCGACAGGGTTGGCGCCGGCCGCCTTGAACACCTCGGCTACGCCGCGGTCGCGATCGAGCGCCCGCGCCAGGAGATGGATCGGCTCGACCTGCGCGTGCTTGCGCTCGTCGGCCAGGGTTTGCGCGCCGGACACGAGGCCCTTGGCGTCGGCTGCATAGCGTTCGAGGTGGATCGTCTGTTCGGAAGCCATTGGGGCCGAGAGCGTATCACGAGCTTGCTTCCCGCATAGGCTGCCTTACATTTCTCGGACCATGGTCCCCGTCGAAATGTACGTCACCAACTACTGCCCCTACTGCACCAGCGCCAAAGCCCTGCTGAACAAGCGCGGGATCCCGTTCAAGGTCATCGATGTCACCACCGACACCGCCAAGCGCGAGTGGCTCGTGGAGACCACCGGTCGCCGTACGGTCCCGCAGATCTTCATCGACGGAAAGTCGGTGGGCGGCTCCGACGACATTCACGAGCTCGACCGGAAGGGCGAGCTGATGAAGATGGTCGGCGCCTGACTTCCGATGCTGGCTGGAGGTGATGCGTTCCGCTCGCGCCCACAGCTTCCTACATTGCGTAGGCGCCGAGCTTGCCGGGGCTGCGCGCGTCTGTTCTGATCGCAGCATGATTGCTCTCCAGCCGTGTGAGCGCTGCAAGCGCCATGTTCGCACCGACGAACCGTGTGCGTTCTGCGTGCGCATCCAGCAGGGAGCGTCCCTCGACGTCACGCGCGCAGGCCTGGGCGTCTCCTTGGCGCGGACGGTCGCGGTGGCCTCGGCAGCGGCATTCGCCCTCGTCGGGTGCGACAAGGAACCGGTGGCGCCGGAGCCGCTCGCGCCCTCGGCGTCGGCTGCCAGCACGGGCCCCTCGATGGCCGCCATACCCACGGCGGTCGCGACCGATACGCCGGCGCCCACCGCCCAGCCGGTGGCCACTGCAGTGCCCACGCCGTCGGTCGCGGCCACGCCGGGGCCGGTCACGCCTCCGATTCGCCCGGCGGCTCGCTACGGCATCGCGCCTTCGCGAAAGCCCTGAGCGTGCTCGGTCCACGCCCGTCGCGGCCTCTGCCGGTGATCGGGGAGCCGGTCCGCGAAGCGGCGCCACGTCGTCGGCTTCCGCTCGCCCCCGAGTCCCGCGAGGTGGATCGCGCGTCGTCGCCGGCGTACGTGGTGTGGGAGCTCACGCTCCAGTGCGATCTCTCCTGTCGCCACTGCGGATCGCGCGCCGGCAAAGCCCGCAAAGACGAGCTCACCACCGCCGAGGCCCTGGCCTTCGCGGCGCAGCTGGTGGACATGGGCACCGAAGAGGTGACGCTCATCGGCGGTGAAGCGTATCTCCACGAAGGGTGGCTCGACATCGCGGCCTGGCTCGCATCGCGCGGGGTGCGTGTGGGCATTCTCACGGGCGGTCGCGGCATGACCCGAGAGCGGGCCCAGCAGGCCAAGGACGCCGGCGTGGTGAGCATGAGCGTCTCCGTCGACGCGCTGGAGGACCTGCACGACGCCCTGCGCGGGCACGTCGGCAGCTACGCCAAGGCCA
>JABFRG010000209.1 GCA_013141295.1 Polyangiaceae bacterium | reverse complement strand
ATGGTGAAGCGATGGATGCCGTCGTGCTGCCCCACCACGCGGCCGGCGCCGTCGAGAATGGGTCCCGGCCGCACCTTGTCGGTCCGTGCCTCCACGAAGTCCGCGTACGCGTGCGCCCCCTGCCCCACGAAGCACAGCTCCTGGCTCTCGCCCTTGCTCGCGCCCGGCAGCTTTCGCGCGAGGGCTTCGGCGCGAACCTCGTCCTTGGTGCTCTCGCCCAGCGGGAACACCAGCTTCTGCACCAACGCATCGGGGGTGGCGTAGAGGAAGTAGCTCTGGTCCTTGTTCTTGTCCGTGCCCTCGGCGAGGAACGCCCGGCCGGCTTCGTCGCGGACGACGCGCGCGTAGTGGCCGGTGGCGATGGCATCGGCTTCGAAGCGCTGCGCGAGGCCCAGGAGCTCCCGGAGCTTCACCGTGCGGTTGCACGCGCTGCAGGGGCTCGGGGTACGCCCTTCGGCGTAGGCGGCGACGAACGGCGCGACCACTTGCTCTTCGAAGAGCGCCCGGCGGTCGAAGGTGAAATGGCGAAAGCCCAGGGCGTCGGCGGTGCGCCGCGCGTCGTATTGATCCTCCGGGGCGCAGCAGCGCCCGTGGGCGCCCTTGGCATCGGGATCGTCCGGGTAGTCCCAGAGGTGCAACGTCACGCCCACGACTTCGTGGCCGGCCTCGTGCAGGCGCGCGGCGGCGACCCCCGAGTCCACTCCGCCGCTCATGGCTACGATGACGCGCACCCGAATTGCCGTAGCACAGGTGCGCGCGCCTCGCGCCTCCTACTGCCCTTGGATGACCGTCTTCACGCCGTTGGTGGCGCGGTCCACCAGCTTGGCCGAGAGGTCCACCGCCTCGCTGTAGCGATAGACCTCGGTCTGGAGGGCGAGGAGCTCGCCGGCGCCGAGATCGGTGCGCCCGGCGGTGCGGACCTTTTCCATCGTCTGCTCGCCTTTCTGCACCGCATTTCCCAGGCCCGACATGACGCGGGCGAAGGCCGAGGGCTCGCCGGCGGGTCGGTCCTTGGGCGAGGTGGCTTCGACCTTCGACTCCTTGGGGAGCTCCGGGAGCTTGTGTTCCGTACGCACGCCGTCGATTGCAAACGCCATGGGGCAGTACCTCCAGACGCCCTTCGACCTGCGCCCGGGAGAGTTGCGCGGGGCCGCGATTTTTCTCAGCGCTTGGGGTTGCCCAGGGTCCGGGCGACGGTCTCGAGGGCCCGGGTGTGGAGGCGCGAGGCCCAGGACTTGGAAAGACCGATGTCCTTCGCCACCTGGTCGAAGGTCACGTCCTCGAAGTAGTGGCGCTGGAGGAGGGTGCGCTCGGCGTCGGGCAGGGTTGCGATGGCCTCGCGAATGCGCCCGAGGAGCTCCTCGCGGGCCACCGCTTCCTCCGGATCCGGCCGATCGTCGGCGGCGCGGATGGCATCGTCGGTCCCGCGCATGCTCAGAAAGCTCATGGCCATGGCCATGGCTGCGGTCTGCAACTGGTCGGTGATCTGGGCGTCCGCCTCGGCGGGCGACCCCGGGGGCCTCGCCGCGTCGTCCTCGAGCCGCCCTTCTTGCGCCACGGTGGCCGCCTCGAGGGCGCGCACCTGCCGATAGACCCGCCGCGGAAGCCCGCCCTGGGAGCGCACCGCGTCGAGCATGGCGCCGCGAACACGCAGGTTCGCCCAGCGCCGGAACGGCACGCCACGCGAGGGATCGAAGTCGCGCACCGCGAGGGTGAGCCCTTCCCGCCCCGCGCTCCGCAGGTCGTCGGCGTCGATGCCCCGGCCGAGCTGACGGTGGAGCTGCCGCGTGAGGTGCTCCACGACCTCCAGGCCTTCCCGGAGGCGCTCCGCGTTTTCCGGCGATTTCTCGAGCCCCATTGTCTTTGACAATCCACGGCCGGACGCACCCCTGTCAAGTTACTTTGGCAAGGGACTTTGGTCCGCGCCTGGCGCAAAGGGCGCGCGAACCGTGGAGCGGTCGGGCGGTGCGGGCACCCTTGCAGCCAACGGCCCAGGGGACTAGCTTGCAGCCCGTCACCAGGGCTCCTTCCGAGCCAGGTCCGGGTTCGGCGCCGAGCGCGTCGGGCGGTTAGATTGTCGAGGAGATTCGAGATGGCTACCAAGATTGCGATCAATGGGTTCGGGCGTATCGGCCGCTGCATCGTGCGCGCCCTTTCGGACGGCAAGGCGAAGGGCATCGAGCTCGTCGCCATCAACGATCTCACCGACGCGAAGACCCTCGCCCACCTCTACAACTACGACACCGTGCACCGCACGGCGACCCACAAGGCCACCGCCGGCGAGGGTGCGATCACCATCAACGGCAAGAGCATCCGCATCACCGCCGAGAAGGACCCGGCGAAGCTCCCCTGGAAAGAGCTGGGCGTGGACGTCGTCCTCGAGTGCACCGGCCTCTTCACCGACAAGGAGAAGGCGGCGGCCCACATCACCGCCGGCGCCAAGAAGGTGCTCATCAGCGCGCCCGCCAAGGGGCCGGATCTCACCGTCGTGCTCGGGGTGAACGAAGGCCTCTACGACAACGCCAAGCACCACATCCTCTCCAACGGCTCCTGCACCACCAACTGCCTCGCGCCGGTGGCCAAGGTCCTGCACGACAACTTCGGCATCAAGCAGGGCTTGATGACCACCGTGCACTCGTACACCAACGACCAGGCGGTCCTCGACATCCCCCACCGCAAGGGCGATCTCCGCCGGGCCCGCGCCGCCGCGCAGAACATGATTCCCACGTCCACCGGCGCCGCCAAGGCGCTCTCGGAGGTCATCCCGGACCTCAAGGGCAAGATCGACGGTCAGGCCATCCGCGTCCCCACCATGGACGTGAGCGTCGTCGACCTCACCTTCGAGACCGAGAAGCCCGTCACCAAGGACGCCATCCACGCGGCCATGAAGGCGGCCGCCGACGGTCCCCTGAAGGGCATCCTCGGGTACACCGAGGAGCTCCTCGTCTCCAGCGACTACATCGGCGATCCGCGCTCGTCGATCTTCGACGCCACCCTGACCCAGGTCATGGGCGATCGCTTCGTGAAGATCATGAGCTGGTACGACAACGAGTGGGGCTTCTCCTGTCGCATGATCGACCTCTGCGAGCTCGTGGCGGCGAAGCTCTGATCATGAGCGCGCTCACCGGCATCAAGACGATTCGCGATCTCTCCATCGCGAACCAGCGGGTGTTCATCCGGGTGGACTTCAACGTCCCCATGGAAGACGGCCGCATCACCGACGACAACCGCATCGTGGAGTCGCTTCCCACCATCAAGTACGCCCTCGAGCAGGGCGCGCGCGTGGTCCTCGCAGCGCACCTCGGGCGTCCCAAGCCGGGCAAGACCGCGGGGCTCTCCCTCGAGCCTTGCGGCGCGCGCCTGGCCGAGCTCCTCGGCGTCGAGGTGCACATGCCGGAAGACTGCGTGGGCGACGCTGCCAAGAAGGTGGTGTTCGATCTGCGTGCCGGTCAGGTCTGCCTCCTCGAGAACCTCCGCTTCCACCCGGAAGAGGAGAAAGACGACGAAACGTTCGCCCGGGAGCTCGCGGCGCTGGCCGACGTGTACGTGGACGACGCGTTCGGCGCCGTGCACCGGGCCCACGCCAGCGTGCACGCGCTGCCCAAGCTCATGAACCACCGCGGCTGCGGCCTCCTCCTCGAGAAGGAGATCGAAGCCCTCGGCAAGCTGGTGACCGACCCCGAGCGCCCCTACGTCGCCATCCTCGGTGGCGCCAAGGTCTCGGACAAGATCGAGGTCATCGAGGCGCTCCTCGACAAGGTGAACGCCATCCTCTTCGGAGGCGCCATGGCCAACACCTTCCTGGCGGCCCAGGAGCTGAACCTCGGGCGCTCGCGCATCGAGGCCGACAAGCTCGCGCTCGCGCGCACCATCCTCGAGAAGGCCAAGAACAAGAAGGTCGACATCGTCCTCCCGGTCGATCTCGTGGTGGGCCAGAGCACCGAGAGCAAGGAAGGCGCGATCCACGACGTCCGGGAGATCCCGGCGGAATCCATGGGTCTCGACGTGGGTCCGCGGACCCTCGAGATCTTCGCGAAGCACATCAAGGCGGCGAAGACGATCTTCTGGAACGGTCCCATGGGTCTCTTCGAGAACCCGGCCTTCGAGAAGGGCACCTTCGAGGTGGCGCGGCTCATGGCCGATGCGAGCGCCTTCACGGTGGTCGGCGGCGGCGATAGCGCAGCCGCTGTGAAGCAGGCGGGCGGCGACATCGCTGCCAAGATGAAGCACATCTCCACCGGTGGTGGCGCTTCCCTCGAGTGGATCGAAGGCAAGAAGCTCCCGGGCGTGGAAGCCCTCCGGGGGTCCGCTTGAACCCCGCACGGCGCGCGCTCATCGCGGGCAACTGGAAGATGAACAAGGGCGGGCCCGACGGCGTCGAGCTCGCGGGCGCGTGCGCCAAGCTCGCGCCCCGGGTTCCTCACGTCGACCTCTTGGTGGCGCCGCCCTTCACGGTGCTCGCCGCGGCCTCGCACGAATGTGAGGCCTCGGGCCTCCAGAGCGACGGGAATGGGTCCAAGGTGGCCATCGCCGGCCAGAACGTGCACCCCAAGAAGGACGGCGCCTTCACCGGCGAGATCAGCATCTCGATGCTGGCCGAGTGCGGTTGCACCTGGGTCATCGTGGGGCACAGCGAGCGCCGACAGTTCTTCGGCGATACCGACGCCTTCGTGGCGGAGAAGACCAAGGCGGTCTTCGAGGGTGGCCTATTGCCCATCGTCTGCGTGGGCGAGACGCTGGCCGAGCGCGAGGCCGGCCAGACGCTTGCGGTCGTGAAGCGCCAGGTGGACGCGGTGATCGACATCCTGGCCGGGCGCACCGAGTCGGCGGCCATCGCCTACGAGCCGGTGTGGGCCATCGGTACCGGAAAAAACGCCGGGCCCGCGGAAGCCGAGGAAGTTCACGCGGCCATCCGCGGTTGGCTCTCGGAGAAAGGCGGAGGCCTGGAAACACGCACCCGCATTCTCTACGGCGGCTCCCTCAAGCCCGACAACGCCCAGGCGCTCCTCGGGTGCCCCAACGTCGACGGCGGCCTCATCGGCGGCGCGAGCTTGGATATCGCGGCGTTCGGTGCTATCGCCCAGGCAGCCGAAGCTTTGTCCACAGTCTCCTAGGATCCCATGCTCGTCACCCTTATCGACATCGTTCACGTAGCCGTTTGCCTGTTCCTCATGCTGGTGGTGCTCCTTCAGCAGGGCAAAGGCGGCGGCATGGGCGCCGCGTTCGGTGGCGGCACCGCGGCCCAGGTATTCGGCGGGAGCGGCGCGGGGAACATCCTCACCCGCGCCACCGCCATCTGCGCCGGCATCTTCATGCTGACGTCGGTGTCGCTGGCCTGGTTCTCGTCCTCCGGCGATCGCGCCCTCCGCGCGAAGATGGCCATCGAAGAGAAGAAGCACAAAGACCACGGCACCGAGCGCAAGGATCCGAAGCCCGCCGGCAGCGCCGCAGGCTCGGGAACGCCCGAGGCTCCGAAGCCGGAACCCACCACCAAGTAGCCGTCCATGCGCGCGGATAGCGGCGCGCGCGACGTGCGAGACCGGTACATCGATGCGGCGGTCTTGGCTCTGGCCAAGGTCGCCGTTTCGCTTTGGGTGCTGCGCCTCGGGTTTTCCCACGTGTCCGACGACGACTTCGCGCGGACGGTCATCGCGCAGACGTTCGCGGCGGCGCCCAAGCTCGATCCCAGCGGCACCAGCTGGCTGCCCCTTCCCTTCTGGCTCACCGGCGGCGCGATGATGCTCCTCGGACGCAGCATCGCGGTGGCCCGCGGCGTCGCCATCGCGCTGGCGGCGCTGAGCGCGGGCGGCCTGTACCTCTCCGCCCGCGACGCCGAGGTGCCGCGGCTGCCGGCGGTGGTGGGCACGCTGCTGGGTCTTGCGC
>JABFRG010001225.1 GCA_013141295.1 Polyangiaceae bacterium | reverse complement strand
GTGGGTCGCGTATCCGCGCTCGCCAGCAACGCGGTCGAGCTCGTTCGCTTGGGCGGCGGCCGCGAGTCGGCGCGCTTCGCAGGCGGGTTCGAGTTGCGTCGGTGCGGTGGTTTGGAGGCGCGCAGGTAGTCGTCGAGCACTTGCTGCGCCGGCGGTGCGCTCGAGGGGAGCGGCGGAGGCGGTGGTGTGGTGGGCCGCTCGCTGTCGAGGTTCGGCTTGGTGACTGGCGCGTCGGGGACCGGCGCAGCCACCCCCCACTTGGCAGACTCCGCGGTGTCGGACGAAGACGACTCGCCGAGCGCGTGGTCCACCAGATCCTGCGCCGCGTGGAGCTCTTCCTCGGGCAGATCGCGGAGGTGCTCGTAGAGCGACTCGGGGGTCTCGACCTCTTGCGAGATGGCGTCGACGCCGTGGTCGTGGAGGACCCCGCGAAGTTGAGCCACTGCTGCGTGGATGGCTGCCAGGAGCGTGGTGCGTACGCCGGTGCCGGAGGCCGCGTTGGCGCCGTGCACGCTCTTCTCCGGCAGCCCCAGCATCGCGGCGATTTCCCGGGTGGGCAGCGCGTTCGGCAGGTCTTGCTTGTTGGCCTGCACGATGATCGGCGTCTCGCTGCGGGCGAAGCGCACCAGCGCCGCCTGGAGAAAGCGAATTCCGACCAGCACCCGACGGATCGCGTCTTCTGCGCTGTCGCAAACGCACACGATGGCGTCGGCGCGCTTGAGCAGCTCCATGCGGCGCTCGGCATACACGAACTGTCCCGGCACGCTCAGCAGCTGACAACGGAGCGGGAAGCCCTCGATCTTACCAGCCTTGAGCTCGACCCAATCGAAGTAGCGGGTGCGCCCGCCCGGGGGCGTCTCGGGCGAGACCATGACGCCCACCCGCGACGCCGAGAACTGCTCGGCGATCTGGAGGAGGTTCGTCGTCTTCCCGGCGGTGCCGCTTCCATCGTAGAGGATGCGGAGGGTAAGGCTTCGACTGGCGGGGTCAAAGTACATGCGCGTCGTTTCGGTCTAACATGGCAACGGTCCCGGGACGTCGAGCTTTAGGATGCGCGCGGCAAGCCTTGCGCTGCATTAGTCGTTCCCGCCTCCCGGATCTTCGCCGTTTGGATTGCGCACCGATCCCGGTAGGTGAAACTCCGACGATATGCGCCGGATCATCTGCTTCGCGCCCCGCGCCTCCACCGGTCGCAACGTCGCCGCCCCCACCCGCCGCATGCGATCGAGCAGGCGCTTGAGAAGCGCGCGATCCGTGGTCTCGAGCACGATGCAAAGCGGTCCTTCGGGGCGGATGATCAGGTTGCGACCGTCGAGGTGCCACCACAGACCGCCCACCATGCGGGCGAAGCGCTCACTCCGCGCGAGCAACGGCAGAGCTGCCGCGTTGGCTCGCATGTAGTCACTGGCACTCCTGATGCCGGGGCGCGACACATGGCATAGCGTCGTCGCATCACCGGTACAGAACACCCACCAGTCGACGTCTTCGCTGGAGCCCACCGCTTCGACGATCGCTTGCGCGTCGCGCACCAGTTGCGCATGCCTTCGGGTGGTGATGGCGAGGAGGAGCGCGTCGGTGGAGATCGACCACGGAAGGAGCTCCTGGCGGTACTTTGGCCGAAAGGCGTACGTGGCGGCCTCCGCCGCGAGCGCGAGCACGGCGTTCAGGGTGAGCTCGAAGTGAGCCGCGGCGTCGCTCTCGAGGCGCACTTCTTGCGCTTCGTGCAGAGAATACGCGGTGGCTGCTTCCTCGAAGTCCGCAGAGGCTACCAGCGCGAGAATGTCGCTCTCCGTGAGGGTCTCCTCCGCACGTTTTGCGCGCGTCGACGGCGGCGGGAACGCACGGGGAGCATGCGCGAAAACAACGCGCCCATCGAGTACGCGCACGTAGCCGAGCTCTTCGCCCGCTGCATCGAGCGCCGCGAGATTTCCCCGGCCCTCGCAGCGATCGACCCGCGCCAAAAGCTCGACTACCCCCGCTCCGACTCCGACCATCCGTGAAGCGTACATGCGGAAGGGAAGGAATGCAGGAGTCGTGCGACAGAATTTTCGTGCAATCGTCATCGCCGCAGATACGCTCCTGCGACGGGGGGACGGGGCACTCATGATTCTCGACGTGTTGGGGTTCGGCGTGGAGCTGGGGGACCGAGTCGTCCTCGACGACGTCACGTTTTCCATGGGCGAGAGCGGCGTTCTCGCGCTGATGGGCCCGGGCGGAGGCGGAAAGTCCACGCTCCTGCGCGCCATCGCAGGGATGCAGACCGCGGGAGATCAGCGAGATTGGGGGGTCATCCAGTACCGCGGCGTGCGCGAGGAGAGTCGACCCTTCTTCATTGCCCAGAAGCTCTCGCCTCGCAGCACGTCGCTGGAGCGGGCTTGTCTCGACCTTCGGTCGTATGGCACGCCCGAGCGACGCAGCTTGGCGGAGATCGTCAAGGACTTGAGAATCGATCTCCCCGCGTCCACGTTCGCGATATCGATGAAAGAGCTCACGCAGCGCGACCGCGCGCTGGGCGAGCTGGTGCTAGGGTTCGCATCGGGCGAGCCCCTCTTGCTGGTGGACGAGCCCACCATGGGGCTGTGCGACGAGGACCGCGAGCCGGTGCTCGACGCAGTGGCTCGGATCGGCGCGGAACGTGCGTTGCTGCTGGTCACACACAATCAGCTGGATGCCCGGAGGGTGGCTCGAACCACAGCGCTCCTCGCGGGCGGGACCATTCAAGAACTGCAGCCAACGGAGCTATTCTTTCGCGCGCCCATCTCGGATGCGGCGCAGAGGTATGTCAAGACCGGCTCGTGTGCTCTACCGTCGCCGAACCCGCGCCGCCGCCCAAGCTCGCCGCCAGGTGCTCCACCTGTGCGCGCACCGCTCAAGGGGTTTCACTGGGTCGAGGCGGCCGGCCTCTGCGGCCTGCGACGGCCCGGTCTTTACGGGGCCGTAGAAGAGGAGCTGCGGGCACTGCGCGCGGTGGGCGTCGACGTCCTCATCTGCTTGGAGGAGCAAGTGCCGATTCCGGGCAGTGCGCTTGCACGCTCCGGCGTAGAGCTCATCCATTTCCCCATTCCCGACATGGGCGCACCTGACCCGCAAAAAACGCGTGCACTATGCGCGACTATTAAAGATTTGCGCGCGAGCGGCCGTGTCGTTGGTATACACTGCCGAGGTGGCTTGGGTCGCACTGGGACGATTCTTGCTAGCGTTCTGATCACCCGCGGGCTCACTGCGGCGGCTGCCCTCGCTCGCATTCGCGCGAGCGAGCCGAAGTACGTCCAATCGGAAGCGCAAGAGGCATTCTTGAGAGCCTTCGAGCTCAATTTTTCTACGACCGAATCATCAACATAACAACCGAGGAGAGCGACCCCATGTCATTGGACAAAGCCATTCAGCAAGCGTGCAGTCAGGTTCCGGAGTGCGTAGCCGGCGGCTACGTGGACATGACGACCGGCATGCTCCTGGGCGTGAAGACCGTCGACTCTCACCCCGCAGAGGTCCTCGACCTGGTCGCGGCGGCCACCGCCGATCTCTTCCAGGGCTCCAACGTGGTCGCGATCGAAAAGGCATTCAAGAAGACGCGTGGGCTCCCGCAAGACGACAACCACTACTTCCAGGAGTTGATCGTCTTCAGCCAGAATCTCATCCACATCTTCATGCGTGGAAAGAAGCACAACAACCACGCGCTGGTGTTCGTCTGTCGCGCATCGGCCAACATCGGTATGGTCATCAGCAAGTCGCGACTGGCGCTGCCGACCATCGAGGCAGCGGTCTGAGCGATCCGGCGCTGGGATAGCGCGATTTTCGAACGGTACGGGCGGGGCGACGAACAGATCGGAGGTGGGTGTATGACGGGCCAAAAGACCGATAGAGCCGACTTGCGTCGTGTGTTGTCGCCTCACCCGGAACTATGGGTGGCGCTGGGCGAAGGCAAGCTGCTGCGCAAGATTCTCGAAGCGTTCTACGCAAAAGTGTACGCGGACCGGCGCCTCATTCCCTTCTTTGCCAACACCACCATCGAATGGGCCGTCGATCACCAGTACGCGTTCATGGGGCAGATATTCTCCGGGCAGAAAATGTTCTTCGGAGATCGGCCCCGCAACGCCCATCACTGGATGGTCATCGACAACGAGCTATTCGACTATCGTCAGTCGGTCATGCAGAAGACGCTGGCGGAGCACGGCCTCACGCTGGCCCAGCGCGAAGAATGGCGGTCGGTGGAAGAGGCCTTTCGTTCGCACATCGTGAAGGATGCCCCGTGGCCCAAGAAGCGGGGCGGCGTGGCGCTGCCGCTGAAGGGATTCGAGTCCGTCGAGCTCAGCTCCGGTGGCATGTGCGACGAGTGCCAATCGGAGCTTCCGGTGGGATCGCGCGCCGACTACCACGTTCGTAGCGGTCACCTGTACTGCGGCAACTGCATCGAAGGCGCACGCGCGCGCGACACGCTGACGCCACCCCCCATCCAAGGTGCACCATGATTCGCATGTGCGCGCGCCCGCGAGGTCCGCTCGCGGTGGAGCTGGGCGAGGGCGACGTCGTGGAGCTGGTGGGCATGGACGGCCAGGCGCTGGACGTGAGCGGCCGTCGCAAGCTGCTGCTCTGCCGATGCGGCGCCTCCGGGTCGCGCCCGCTCTGCGACGGAGCGCACAACCGCATCGGCTTCGAGGCGCCTCCGGCCACGGGCGAAGATCCCGACGAGACCTGATCGCGTGCCCATCGTGGAGCGCTTCGGAGACCACTTCGTCCTGCGCGTCCTCCTGGACGTCGCCGGGCCGGCCTCCATGCTCCCAACGGGCGACGTGACCCGGGCCTTCGCGGCGGCCTGCGCGCGGGAGCCCTTTCGCGAGGTGCTACCGGCCGACGATCGGGTGGCCTTCGACACGGTGGAGCTCAAAGCCGGGCGACTCGGCTCGGCCAACGTGCGCTTCCGGGTGATGCGGGGCACCTCCACCGCGAGCCCGCTCCCCTCGCTGGTCGACGCGGTCTTGCACGTCGTGCGCGGAGACTCCGGCGCGGCAGCCCTGGCCGGGCGCATGACCGCGGCGGAGATGCCCAAGGCGGTGGTGCTGGTGCTCGGGCTCGACGATAGCGACGTCACGCGCACCCGGGTGGCCGACGCGCTCGGCATCGCGCCCGAGCGGGTGGCCTGCTCGGGAGACGAATCGGGACTGCGGCGCGCCTTGCTGGTGGCGTTTCGCGTGGCGTTCGATTCGGTGCGCGGCGAGATCGACGGCGGAGCGCTGGCACTACCCAGTCGCTTCGACGAAGAAGTGCTCATCGAGATCGAGGAATAGTCACTCCTCCCGGGGAATGCGCTCGAGGCTCCGACGCTTGGTCAAGAACTCCACGTACTCGCCCATGAAGCGCTTCACCAGGCGCGAGACGGTCTCGTCCTTCAGCGCGCCGTCCGCGCCGAACACGTCCTTTGCGCCGGAGACGTGAACGCGCGCGCCGAGCCACGGGCGCGCACCGAGCGCCAGCACCGACTGCAGTAGAACCGCCTGCGAGAGGAAGGTGCCGCCGCGGCCAGGGGTGGCTCCCATGACGGCCACCGCCTTGTCGCCGAACACCCGACGGAGATCGGTGGCCGGGCGCGAGAGCCAGTCGATGGTGTTCTTGAGCACGCCGGGAATCGACTGGTTGTACTCGGGCGTGACGATGAGCACGCCGTCGGCCTGCGCGATCTGATCCTTCAGCGCCGCTACCGCGGCGGGCATGCCCTCGGCCTCCAGGTCTGCGTCGTAGAGCGGGAAGTCGCGGATGGAGACGATGTCGACGACGGCCCCCTCGGGGCAAGCCGCGGCTGCCGCGCGGAGCAACGACGCGTTGAACGAACCCTTGCGCAGACTTCCGGAAAACCCAACGATACGCGGCATGAATGACCTCCTCAGGTTACG
>JABFRG010000821.1 GCA_013141295.1 Polyangiaceae bacterium | reverse complement strand
CTGGTGGAGGCGGTGGTGCTCACCAGCTCGCTCATCGGCATCGTCTTCGGGTTCTTGCCGGCGCGCCGGGCGGCAACCCTCGACCCCATCGACGCGCTGAGGACCGAATGATCGGCGCGGTCCTCTCGGCCATCCTCCTGGCGTTCCGCGCCATTCGAAGGAACGCGCTCCGGGCCGCGCTCACGGTGCTGGGCATTCTCATCGGCGTGGCGGCGGTGGTCATCGTCACCGGTCTCGGCACCGGCGCTCGCGAGTCGGTGGGCAAGCAGATCGAGGGCATCGGCTCCAACTTCATCATCGTGTTCCCGGAGAACGCGTCGTCGTCCGGCGCACGGAAGCTGGGCGGCGTGCGGCTCACGGAAGACGATGGTCACGCCATCTCCCGCGAGGCGGTGAGCATTCGCGCGGTGGCGCCGGTGCTCCGGGCGCGGGCGCAGGTGGTGAACGCCGAGCGCAACTGGTCGACCAACGTGGTGGGGTCGAACCTCGACTACCTGATCGTGCGCAACTGGCCCATGGCCAAGGGCGAGGCCTGGACCGTCACCGACGAGACCTCCAAGGCCAAGGTGTGCGTCCTCGGCAAGACCACCAAGGACAAGCTCTTCGGCGATCAAGACCCAATCGGCCGGAGCGTGCGGGTGGGCCGCTACAACTACCGGGTGCTGGGTGTGCTCTCCACCAAGGGCGAGGCGCCCTTCGGCGGCGACCAAGACGACATGGTGCTCATGCCCATCTCCAGCATGCGCGCCCGGGTCATGCGCACGCCGCCGGGCTTCACCGGGGCGCTGATGCTCTCGGCCACCTCGGCGGAGACCACCGACCGCGGCGTGAAGCAGGTGGAGTCGCTCTTGCGGCAGCGGCACAAGATCGAAGACGGCAAGGACCCGGACTTCCGCATCCAGACGCAGAAGGAGTTCCAGGAGATCCAGGGCGCCATCTACGGCATCCTCACGGTGCTGCTGGTGGTCATCGCCGCCATCAGCCTCCTGGTGGGCGGCATCGGGGTCATGAACATCATGCTGGTCTCCGTCACCGAGCGAACCCGCGAGATTGGCATTCGCATGGCCATCGGCGCCCGCGCTTCGGACATCCAGACGCAGTTCCTGGTGGAGGCGGTGGTGCTCTCGTCGCTCGGCGGGCTCATCGGTGTGCTACTGGGCACCGCCGTGAACGCCGCGCTCGCCAACGCCCTCGGATGGACCATGCACGTGGACCCGGTGGCGCTCACCGTGAGCCTCTCGGTCTCGGCCTTCATCGGCATCGGCTTCGGGTACTTTCCCGCGCGCAGAGCGGCCCAGCTCGACCCCATCGTGGCGCTCCGGTACGAGTGAGCCTTTCGCTCGGCGACGTCCTGGCGCTCGGGTGTGCGCTGGCCTGGGCCATCGCGGTGCTGCTCTTTCGCAAGCTGAAAGACGTCGAGCCGGACGCCCTCAACCTGTTCAAGAACACCCTGGCCTCGGTCATCCTGTTCGGGATCATGTGCATCATGCACGTTCCCTTCGCACGTCATCGGTCGCTCCACGACTGGATCGTGCTGGCGGGGAGCGGGGTGCTGGGGCTCGCAGTGGCCGACACGCTGTTCTTCGCCGGGCTCCGGCGCATCGACGCCTCGGTGGCGGCCATCACCGACTGCGCCTATGCGCCCACGGTGATTCTCCTCTCGGCGGTGTTCCTCAGGGAGCCGCTGGGGCTCGGGCTCCTCTTGGGCGCGCCGCTGGTGATCTTCGGCCTGTACCTGGCCACGGTGACGCCGCGCAACGCCAAGGTGCCGGTGGACAAGAAGGGCGTGCTCCTCACCATCGGGGGCGTGATGATGACGGCGCTCGGGGTAGTCCTCGCCAAGCCGGTGCTGGGCGACAGCGATCTGGTGGAGGCCACCGAGGTGCGCCTTCTGGTGGGCACCTTCGCGCTCATCGTGTTCCAGGTGGCGACCGGGCGCTTTCGCGCGGCCTTCGCGCTCTTTCGTCCGCAGCCGCTGTGGCGCTTCGCCATCCCCGCGACGCTCTTCGGGACCGTCATCAGCATGCTCCTGTGGCTCGGCGGCATGAAGCTCGGGGCCGCCGCCCGGACCGCGCTCCTGAACCAGCTCGGCGCCATCTTCGTGCTCGTGCTCTCGCGCATCATGGGTGAGCACGCGCCTCGCCGCCGCTGGGTCGGTGCCGCCATCGCCATCGGCGGCGCCTGCGTGGTCCTCGGCACCTGAACGTTGCTCCCGCGAATAGGCTGGCCTCGGCCGTCGCCGCGCCCTACACGGAGGGTCCGGTGCACTTTCTCCCTCCCTCGGTTTGGCTCGTGATCGCGTCGTTCCTCGCCGGGACGCTCAACGCCGTAGCCGGTGGCGGCTCGTTCCTCTCGTTCCCGGCGCTCCTCTCCATGGGGCTCCTGCCGATTCACGCGAACGCCACCAACACCGTGGCGCTGTGGCCCGGCCAGCTCACGTCGGCGGTGGCGTTTCGCAGCGAGCTGCGGAAGAACGCGCGGCTCATCCTCCCGGTGGCCGCCGGCGCGGCGGTGGGCGGGGTCACCGGCGCGCTGGTGCTCTTGCACACCGGCCAGCAGACGTTCTCGCACCTCGTGCCCTGGCTCCTGCTCCTCGCATCGCTCCTCTTCTGGGCGAGCGCGCCGCTGTCTGCATGGCTCAAGCGCCGTGCCGCGGCGGCGCCCACGGCGGCGGGGGCTGCGCCGCCATCGCGCTGGCGGCTCTTCTTCGCATTGGCCATCGTGGCCGTCTACATTGGCTACTTCGGGGCCGGCGCTGGCTTCCTCATCATGTCGGCGGTGGGCCTCTTCGGCGTCACCGATCTCCACGAGATCAATGCCCTCAAGGTGGTCGGCGCCGCGGTGGCCAACGGCGTTGCGGCCATCACGTTCGTGGTGCGTGGGGCGGTGGAGTGGCGCTATTGCCTGGTAGCGATGGTGCTGGCCGCGCTCGGCGGGTATCTCGGGGCGCGCCTCTCCCGGCGCATCCAGGGGCCTGCGCTCCGCGTGGCCATCATCGGTCTCGGGCTCTCCATGTCGGCGTACTTCTTCGTGCGGTAGTGCGAGCGGCTACTCCGGAGAACATACCGCGCCGGTGCGTCGAATGATGCCCTGGGCCGACGCCACCTTTCCGTTCGCAATGCGGAACGTGAGCGTGCTTGCGACGTCACAGTCGGGGGAACAGTAGTTGTAATATACAATCGCGTTGCCGCTGGCGCGCCCCTCCGCGCCCTGGCAACGGAGCACGTCGGACGCGGGCCGCCCCACCCAGCCCGCCATCGCCCCTTCGACGCAGCGGTAGTACGTGGTCGGGCAACCGTCGCGTCGGTGATCGTCGGCAGCGGTCGGGGTCGCCGCTCCCTCGGCTCCGGCGTCGCGGTGCATGGCCGTCTCCGGAGCCCTGGGCAGCGTCGCGGCCGTGGACGAAGGCGCTGGCGCTGGCGCTGGCGCTGGCGCGGGAATGCGCGGCTCCGCGCACCCACCCGCGAGCACGAGACATGCGAAGCGCCGGATCATCATCGACTACGGTAGACCGAAGGCGCCTCGCGCGCACCGCGAAGTGCCTGGGTCAGCTTCGTGAGAACCCTCCATCGCGGCACAAAGCGCCTGAACCACCCCGCGTCGAAACGTGGAGTGGTTCAGTGCCTCGCGCGAGGTCTCGCGTGTCAGTCGTCACCGACCAGCTGCGGCATGGTCCAGCCGGTGCCGACCACACTGCCGGAGCCGGGTGCCCAGGTGAAGGTGCCATTGGTGCGCCCGTCGTGCCGGTACCACTTCAGCTCGCCGTTGGACGCGACCGTGTAGATGACGCCGTCGCCGCCGGAGAACACCTTCTCGAAGGAGCCCCAACCGGTGCCGACCACCGCGCCCGACCCCGGTGCCCAGGTGAAGGTGCCGTCCGCGCGCCCGATGTGCCGGTACCACTTGAGCTCACCGCCGGATGCAGGGTGGCCCGCATAGGTGGCTCCGATTCCGGTCCGCGGCGTCGCGGGCGTAGCGGGAGTGATCGCGTAGATGACGCCGTCGCCGCCGGAGAACACCTGCTTGAATCCACCCCAACCGGTGCCGACCGTGCTCCCGGAGCGCGGCGCCCAGGCGAAGGAGCCGTCCTGGCGTCCGTCGTGGCGATACCACTTGAGCTCGCCGCCGGACGCGGGGTGCGCTGCATAGTCGGGCCCGATCCCGGTCGCGGGGGTCGCGGGCACCACCGGGGTGATGCCGTAGATGATGCCGTCCCCGCCGGAGAACAAGGTCTTGAAATTCCAGCCGTAGCCCACGACGCTGCCGGAGCCGGGCTCCCAGCGAAAGGCGCCGCCGACCCGACCCGAGTTTCGATACCAATGCAGCTGGTTGCCGGCGTCGACGGTGTAGAGCACGCCGTCGCTGGCGGAGCCGGCGAAGAGCTGCTTGACGTCCCACCCGGTGCCCACGACATTTCCGGAGCCGTAGCCCCAGGCAAAGCTGCCATTGGTGCGCCCATCGTGCCGGTACCACTGGAGCTGCTTGCTGGCGTTGAGCGCGTACACCACGCCCTTGACGTCGCGTCGCCCGTAGGCCGCACGGACGCCCGCAATGTCACCCAGGCTGAGATCTTGCGCGAATCCCGCCGGGTTGCAGTAGTTCATGATGGAGTTCGGGTCGTAGCTGGGCGTCAAGTTGATGCCGCCCTTCGCCTCCGCGTAGTTGCCGGAGTCGGTCCCATCCCCGGGACACTGCGCTGCGCTGCCGCTGGTCCAGTTGTCGGACCGCTGCATCTCGTGATTGAAGCCCAGCGCGTGCCCCATCTCGTGGATGACCTCGTAGCGGAATCGCTGGTAGTTCACCCCCAGTGCGCGATCGGAGATCAGCGTCACCACCGCGCCTTGCGAGCCGCCGCCGGCGGTGTTGCCGCGATAGTCCGTGGCCGTCGAGAACTGGATGGCAACGTGACGTGCCGGCGTCTCCGAGCACGCGATCCAGGCGCCGCCGAACGGCTGGCTTGGATCGGGGCCGGTGAACGAGACGTTCGCGTAGCTCTCCCAGGTCTCGCGGAGGATCTCGCGGACCTTGATCTGCAGATCGATGCGGTCGTCGGGGTTGGTCCAGCAAACCGGAACCACCGCGCCGCTCGTGTTCCCCCACGGACGCGCATTGGGCCCGAGGCCGTAGAGCTCCTGCGACGAGGCGGCGCTGTCTTCGTCTCCCACCGGACCCGTGCAGCCCACCATCAGTGCGAGCAAAGACACAACCGCCGTCGATTTCGAAACAAGCTTCATAAAAAAGGCCTCCGCACCGGAGATGCCGATGGGGGAGAGCGGTCGCAAGCGGGCTGGGCGATTCCCGAAGATTCCGGCACGTCGGCCGCCCACGGTGCCGCGCCGCGCACGAACTGCGCGCGAGGTTCCAGCCGCCTCGGCGCCTACTAAGGGTGATATACACGCGGCGTGAGCTTCCTGGTTCGCTCTGCCATCGTCATCTTGTATCCGCGCACGCCCGAGCTGCCCGGCGCCGAGGACTGCGATCTCGACGCGTTCCTCGCCCAGTACCGGCGCGAGACGACGACGCTCATCTGGACGGGCGTGGTGCTGGGCGCCCTGGTGTTCCACCTGACGCCCATCCTCACGGTGAAGATCCCCTGGCCCGCGTTCGGGCTCTCGCCCAAGCGGGCCGACGAGCACGCGCACAAGATCGCCTCCACCGACCTCTACCTGGTGCGGCAGCTCATCTTCCTGGTGAAGCTGGTGGCCGGCCTGGCCTGGGGTCAGCATCCGGAGGTGCGCCGGCGCATGGCGCTGCCGCCGCTCCCGGCCGACCCCGGCACCTGGAAGACCTCATGAGCCCCGGTCAGCACATCGCGTACCGCAGCAAGGACGAGCGCGACGTCGACCTCGACGTGGACTTCGTGGTGGTGGGCTCCGGTGCCGGCGGCGCCA
>JABFRG010000429.1 GCA_013141295.1 Polyangiaceae bacterium | reverse complement strand
GGTGCTGGTCACCGGCGTCGTGCTCATCGTCGTCGGTACCACCAGCGTCCCGTCGAACTGCTCCGTGTCTACCAAGGAGTGCTCCGCGGCACCCAAGGACCCGGCCTTCGACGACGCTCGCAGCGCCCGCGAGGGTGACCACCAGTGGCAACGTCGGTCGATGCGTCTCCGGCTGCTCCGGCGAGGGCGGCGGGCTCGCACTGGGCGCCGCCTTCGGCGCCGCCTTGGAGACGTCCCCGTGGAGCTCGGCGAAGGTGCCGAGGACGGTTCGCCCCTTCTCGCCTTGGGAGAGGACGATCTTGAGGGTCGTCTCGGTCCCCTCCTGAACGAAGCGCACCACGTGACGCCCCGGATCGATGTCGTACGATTTGCCATCGTCCAGCCGGGTGGCGACCAGCTGGTCGTCGACGTACACGGATGCCGCGGGCAGGTCCGCTCCCTTCGCGTCGCGGGCGGCGAACGAGACCGAGGGCGTGATGCGCTCGATCTCCTCGCTGAATCGCGCGCAGTCGGCCTGCACCACGCCCGGGCACGAAGCCTGCGCGCACGCCAGGAAGGTCTTGCGAGCCTGTACGAGCTGGCCCTTCTCGCGAAGGTCTTGGCCGAGGCCGTGGGAAGCGACGCACTGCTCCTTGGTGGGTGCCGCCGAGGCCACGGCCGGCACGGCCGAGCACACCAGCGCGGCGATCGAAGCGACGAAGCGAGAGCGGAGGACGTTCATAGGCACCCGGGTTTGAAGATCTTCTTCGTTCCTTCGAAATAGTACGGAGGGTCGCAGTTGCTCGCCGTGGCCGCAGGCGCCACCGAAGCAGCCGGCCGCGGAGCGGGAGCCGTCGGGGGAACGAAACGACCGCCGGGCCGTGGAGGCAGCGGCGCAGCGCGCCCGAGGGCCGCGGTGTGCCCGCTCGGCATGGGGGCGCCGTCGTTGGCCAGCGCACTGGGTAGGGCCGCGGCCGACGATGCGAGCGCCACCTCCGGCGCGCGTACGCTCGACGGGCTGGAGGCGCTCGGCGGCGCGACCGCCGGGGCCGATGCAACGGTTGCAGTACTGCGGGACCACATCACGGCGATGATCGCGCCGCTGAGCAGGAGCAGGGCGCCGAGCAGCCCCAACACCAGAAGGAGAGCACGATTCGAGCGCTCCTTCGGGGGCGCGTCCAAGGCCTCGTAGCCCGACGGATCGCCGGCGACCACCGGCGGCGCAGCAGACCGTGTGGGCGCAGGCCCGCTGCGAGCCATGACGCCGGACGCATTCGACTCCGGCGGACGACGTCGCCAGGAGCTGGTGGTGGCGAAGTCCTGGCTCGCCACCACCTGGTCTTGCTGCTCGAGATAGGTGCCGGCGACGTCCACCAGCCACTGTGCGACGTCTTGCGGCAACGCCGGGCGGCCCAGCGCGTACAGCGCGTCTTGCATCTGGAGTGCGCTCTCGAAACGCTCCTCGGCCTTGAGCGCGGTGGCGCGTCGGACGACCTTCGCCAGCCCGTCGGCGACAGCATCGAGGTCGGCCGCAGAGCCCTGCCAGTTGGCACTGGCCAGGGTCTCGACCAGGTTCGGAAGCTCGCCTTTGAGCACCAGACCGAAAAGCTGCGCCTCGGCGGTGCCCTGGAACATGCGGCGCCCGGCCGCCATCTCCCACAGCACGATGCCCATCGCGTACAGGTCGGACTGGCGCGTGGCCACCTCCCCGCGCAGCTGCTCCGGCGGCATGTAGCTGACCTTGCCCTTGAACAACCCCTCGCGCGTGACGTGCGCGCTGGTCGCCGCCTTCGCGATGCCGAAGTCGAGGAGCTTGGGCGTGCCATCCGCGTCGACCATCACGTTCTGCGGCGACACGTCGCGGTGGACCACCTGCAGGGGCCGCCCGGTCTCGTCGCGCGTCTCGTGGGCACCGTGGAGGCCCGCCAGCGTGCCCCCGGCAATGGCGAGGAGGATCGGGAGCGGCATCGGCGCGTGGTGCTCACGAAGCTTGGCCAGAATCGTGTTGAGGGGCACACCGCGCACGTACTCCTGCACCAGGATGAGCTCTCGATCGCTGCGTACGACGTCGAGCGCAGAGACCACGTTCGGGTGGTGGATGCGCGCCGCGATGTGGGCCTCGTCGAGGAACATCTGGACGAAGTCGCCG
Organism: Polyangiaceae bacterium; assembly: GCA_013141295.1. GTDB lineage: Bacteria > Myxococcota_A > Polyangia > Polyangiales > Polyangiaceae > JABFRG01. The sequence goes on along the minus strand of JABFRG010000429.1, from coordinate 3,770 downwards.
TCTTCGATGAGCGACGCGTGCAGTCGCTTCGCAGCGACGATGCGCGAGAAGCCCTCTTCGCCGGTGAGCCGCGCGAGATGAATGGTCGCCATGCCGCCGCGTGCGATCGCGTCGAACAGCTCGTATCGGCCGACGATTTCCGGCTCTTTCTTCGATTGCATCTTACCCGAATGCATGTTGGCCCCGCGAAGCCCCACACACTGCAGCACCGCACCCATGTGCCGCAAGGAGGTTGGGTTCGAAATACGAAGGTTTGGAAGAGCATGTGCGGTGCTTGGTCGGATGTGCGGTCCACAGCTCCGAGGCAACTTGCCCCACGCATGCGCACAAACGCGTGCACGATACACATGGATACGTCGTGGCCATGCTCGTACAGGTCGGTGCAAGGTATGCAGGCCTCCATCGTCGTGCGCGCTGTCGCACAGAGACCTCAATGAACCGCGTGAGGCCAGCGTTTCGTTTCTCCGAAGCGCACGATGCGCGATTCGTTGACCCCTCGGAAAGCCCGTGGTTGGCTGCGCGCGTGGGTTCGTTCATCGAAAGCACCGCCAAGGCCATGCGCGACGCGGGCGTCGATCTCTCGGCGCTGGGCCTCGCCTGGGCCCGGGTCATGCCTTCTGTGATCTTGGTGCCCGCGTTCGGCCTGCGAGCCCTGCCCACACCGGCGCGGGGTGTGCTGGCGCTGGTGTTGGCGATGACCATCTTCCCCAGCGCGACGTTCTCCGCGCCGCCCGATGCGTCGGTGCCATGGATCGTCCTGTTGCTGTTCGAGGCGCTGCGCGGCCTTCCGGTGGCGGTAGCGGCCGCGGTTCCGCTCTGGGCCGCCACCATGGCGGGCACCTTGGTCGACCAGTTTCGCGGCTCGTCGGACTCCCAGAGCTCGCCGGTGGTGGAAGGGAAGAGCTCGTCCTTCGGCGTGCTGTTCTCCCTTCTGGCAGGCTTCTTGTTCCTGGCCTCCGGCGGGCCTTCGCGCGTGGCCATGGCGCTGGTCCGCGATCCCATGCCCGAAGCCCCGCTGCTGGCCATCGCGAGCCACCTCGTCAACGGCATTACCCTTGCGGTGTCCATCGGCGCGCCCTTGGTAGTGGCGGCCATGGTGCTCGAGGTCGCGAGCGCGCTCGTGGCCCGAGCCGCATCCCCGGCTCAGGTGCACGCCCTCACGGGCCCACTCCGGGCCTTCGGGATTCTCGCGGTGGTGGCAGCGGCCATGGACCGCATCGCCTGGCTGCTCCGCGCCAGCGCCGGCCCCTGAGCATCGCCCAGATCGCCGGTCACGAAGTGGCCTGCTTCGTGCGACAGGACGAGCATGGAGGCCAGAGGACGCATCTCGCGCACCGTGGGCGTGATGGGGCTGGTGTGCCTGCCGATGTTCGTGGCGCTCGGACGCGCGACGCAAGAGCCGCCCGCGGGTCGCATGACCTCGACGACGCTTCGCACCACGCACGCGGAGGTCCGGTCCACGCACCTCGCGCCGCTCGACGGGGAGTGGCTACGCACACTGGTGGACGCAGAAGGTCGCACGGTGGGCGTGGTGGCCGTTCCGCTCGGGTCCCGCGAGCCGCGACCGGTGGTGGTGGCTGCCCACGGCGCGCTCTCGCGCCCCGACTGGATGTGCGGCGCGACCCGCGACAGCGTGGGACCCTGGCCCTTCATCGTGTGCCCGCATCCTGCCGCGAGCGTCACCACGATGGCGAGCTGGAGCGACGGGCGCACCATGCGGAGCGTCATCGATCGCGCGCTGGCCGCGGCGCGCACGCTGTTCGGCGCGCGCCTGCTCGGGGAGGAGTCGGTCTATCTGGGGCACTCTCAAGGAGCCATGAGCGCGGCGTTCGCCCTCGGCACCCCGGGCGACGCCGCAGCCCCGTTTCCCTTCGGCCTCTTCTTCGAGGGCGTGCCCCACGACGCGCCGGGCGCCGCGCGACTCCTGCAAGGCGCCGGCATGCGACGGGTGCTGCTCGTGAGTGGCCAGGCCGGCTGGGGTTCTGCGCACCAAGCCTTCGCACGCAGTCTACGGGCACGCGCGGTGGAGGCCCGCCACGTGCACGCGGGCGGCGGTCACTTCTTCTCGCCCTCCTCGGTGGTGACCATCCGGAGCATGCTCTGGTGGCTGGTGCGTGACGCGCCCCACTGGCACGTGGAACGCTGACGCGGCTTGCACGTGGCCAAGACGTGCGCACGTTGCGAGCATGAGCCACGAACCGACCTCCGAGGCTACCGGGAGCTCGCGACCGAGCCGCGCGCGCGCCTACGCGGGCGTAGCGGCGTTCGCAGCGGCGGCGGTGGGCGCGTACTTCGCCGGCCGCGTCAGCGCCACGCCGGTGCATCTTCTGCCGTCGCCGACCACGGTGAGCGTGGACGTGGCGCGGTCGCCCAACGTGCTCACCGCCATGCGCGATCTCGCGCGCCTCCAGACCGAGCAGTTTCACTTCGAGCGAACGGTGGACATGACCCGCACCGAGTCGCGATTCTACGGCGTCGTCGAGGGCAAGGATCGGCTGCTCCTCGTGGCATCGGGCGACGTGACCGCGGGCGTAGATCTGGAGGGGCTGGCGGAAGGCGACGTGAAGGTCGACTGGCCGAACCGCGCGGTAACGATGACCCTACCCTCGGCGCGGATTCTCTCGTCGGATCTCGACGAAGCCCATACCCGCGTCTTCGAGCGCCACACCAGCCTGTTCGCGCATCGCGACGAGAACCTGGAGAGCGCGGCCCGGGCCAAGGCCGAAGAAGACATGAGCGCAGCTGCACGCGAGGCCGGCATCCTGCGGCGCGCCGACGAGCGAGCCCAGCGCACCGTCGAAGCGCTCCTGCGCTCCCTCGGCTTCCAGAAGGTCGACGTGCATACCCGCGAGGGTACCGGATAGCGTCAGAGCGGAATGCGATAGCCGATGGAGAGGCCCATCTCCATGGCGAAGACGGCGCCGGTGAGCGTCGCGCAGTCGAGGATCGGCGAGCACGCGCGGCTCTGCGGCAAGAACCACACGTTGGTGCGCAGCGCGAAGCCGGTGGTCCAACGCTCCGCGAAGTTCCAGTTGATCCCCAGCTGCGCGCCCAGCGAGAGTCCGTTGGTGGCAATGGTCACCGGCCGCTCGCCGAGCACGGTAGGGACCTTCTCGCCGTCGTTGGTGACGAAGCGATCGGCCACGATGATGCCGCCGAGGACGACACCGCTCCAGGCTTCGAACTTGCCGAAGCGAAGCGGGATGAATCGGCCCTCGGCGCCGAGCCAGAGATAGCTGCGGGAGTGCGTGCGGTTCAGGCCGGTGGCGCCACCGTATTGATCGTCGGAGGTGGGGCTCGGCCCGAAGCGTGCGCCGGCGCCGACCGCCCAGTAGCGCCCGCCGCGAAACAGCGCCTGCAAGCCCACCTGCAGCGTGGCGTCGCCCTTGCCGATCTGCCCCACCGCGACCACATCGCCGCCGCGTCGACCGGGAGAGATGGGCGCCGTGGGCAGCACGATGACGCCGGCGCTGAGCTCGGCCACGGTGTAGGGGCGGTCCTCGATGGAGCGAATCGGCTCGGAGATGACCAGGTTGAGGGGATTCGCGCTGGCGGGCGCGGTCTTCTTGGGAGCCGCCGGGCTCTCGGCCTTGGGCGCTTCCGCGGGCGCAGTGGACGCAGGCGCGGGCGCATCGTCCGCGCGGGCCTGCGACGAGAACGCAACCGCCGCGGCGAACGCGAGGCTCGCGCCTCCGGAGCGACGGAAGAGGCTCGCGCCTCCGGAGCGACGGAAGAGGCTCGCGCCTCCGGAGCGACGGAAGAGCGTGCCC
>JABFRG010000673.1 GCA_013141295.1 Polyangiaceae bacterium | reverse complement strand
GGGAGAAGGATGCGCCGCGTTGGTCCTTGGGGCTCCGGGCGCTGCGCTGGGTGGCGGCTCGACTCACCGGTCGGCGAGGTCGGCGGCCGGCAGTCAGTTGATGGGCGTGTTCGGCGGCGGCGGCAAGCTGTCGGTCATGTCCTTGGTGAAGACGATGCGCTTTCGCTCGGGGCCGGCGTAGTGCTCCACTTCCTGGGCCTCCCAGCCGACGCCCAGGTGAAACCGAATGGACCCCTCGTTGCCGAGCGTGGTGATGGCCTTCATGCGGGTGCAACCCTCCTTGCGGCACGCCTCGGTGAAGGTGGCGTAGAGCAAGCGGCCGACGCCGCGGCGCCGGTAGTCGGGGTGGATGCCCACCAGGTGCACGTACCCGGTGCGCAGCGGTTTTTCCGCGACGAACCCCAGGAGAAACCCCACCAGAATGCCGTCGGCTTCCACCACCAGCGCCTGTTCGCCCAGCTCGTAGAAGAAGATGGGCTGGGCGAAGTTGCTGATGGGGCCACCCCACCAGCGATCGATGACTTCGACGACGTGATCGAAGTCGGCCTTGGTGAGCGGGCGCGGGTGCATGGGGATCGCGGAATCTTTTTCCCATTTCGCTGCCCTTGCAATCACAAAAAGCCTTCACAAAAACCGACGCGTCGCTTGACGCACTGCCGCACGTGGGTGCATCGATGGGTATGGATTCCAAGGTTCGCATCGCGCCGTCCATTCTCTCGGCCAATTTCGCCGAGCTGGGCACCGAGATCGCCGCCCTCGAAGCGGCCTCCGCCGACTGGGTGCACGTGGACGTGATGGACGGGCGATTCGTCCCCAACATCACCATCGGCCCGCCGGTGGTGGCCGCGGTGCGCAAGGTCACGTCGCTCTACCTGGACGTGCACCTGATGATCGTGGAGCCGGAGCGCTACGTGGAGGCCTTCGCCGAGGCCGGCGCCGACGGCATCTCGGTGCACGCCGAGGCCTGCCCGCACCTGCACCGGGTGTTGCAACAGATTCGCAAGCTCGGGAAGAAGGCCGGCGTGGTGCTCAACCCGCACACCTCGGAAGACTGCCTGCGCTACGTCCTCGACTCGGTGGACCTGGTGCTGGTGATGAGCGTGAACCCCGGCTTCGGCGGGCAGTCGTTCTTGCCCGAGGTGCTCCCCAAGGTGACACGCATCCGCGAGATGTTGGGCGATCGCCCGGTGGATCTGGAGATCGACGGCGGCATCACGGTGGAGACCGCGCCCCTCGCGGTGGCCGCCGGGGCCAACGTGCTGGTGGCGGGGAATGCCGTGTTCAAGGGCGGAAAAGCCCACTACGAGGGGGCCATTCGCGCCATCCGCAACGCAGGTGGAAAATGATGGCTCGCACTTCGACGGCTCTGGCGACGCTGGTTCTCGTGGGCGCGGCGGCGGCGTGCGGCTCTGCGGAGCAACCCAAGCCCAAGATTCCCATGGCCCCCATCGGTACCGTCATGGGCGTCCCCGCCGGCAACGTTGCCGGCGCCGCGACCAGCGAGCCCACGCCGCAGGAGCGGGCCAACGCCCGCGAGAACCGCATCATCGCCCTGGCCCTCACCAAGGTCGAAGCCACCCGCGGCCTGAAATCGCGGAGCCCGGTGCCCGGCCACGTGCTCACCCGCGAAGAGATGATCGCCAAGGTGAAGGCCCACGTGGCCAAAGAAGTGCCGGACGAGGCCATCGTGCGCGAAGGCCGCATCCTGCAGCTCTTCGGGCTGGTGCCTCAGGAGTTCGACTACAAGGCCGCCATGTTCGCGCTCCTCGAGGAGCAGCTCGCGGGCTTCTACGAGCCGGAGGACGGCACCATGTACATGGCCGCCGATCTCGACGGCGACATGGCCGACGCCACGCTCTTCCACGAGCTGGTGCACGCGCTCCAGGACCAACACTGGGACCTGAAGGCGCAGTCCAAGTACCGCCCGGGCGAGAGCGATCTCTCCTTCGCGCGCAGCGCGCTGGCCGAGGGCGACGCCACCAGCTCCATGCTCGATCCCATCCTCGCCAAGAGCGGCATGTCGGTGCTCGACATTCCCGACGACCAGACCGAGAAGCTCATTCTCGGTGCGGCCTCGGCGGCGGGCCCCAAGACCACACCGTCGATCATGCAGCGATCGCTGGTGGCGCCCTATGCCACCGGTCTGCGCTTCGTGAACGCGCTCCGGCGCAAGGGCGGCTGGGAGGCGGTGAACGAGGTGTGGAAGACCCCGCCCACCACCAGCGAGCAGATCCTCCACATGGACAAGTACCGCGCCCACGAGGCGCCCATCGCGGTGCGCGCCCTCACCGCGGCCGCGCTCGGCCAAGGCTTCGAGAAGAAGGACGAGGACACCAGCGGCGAGCTCGGCTTCGCGCTGCTCTTCGACGAGGTCACCAAGGCCAAGGGACCGGCGCGCGGGCGCGAGGCGGCGAAAGACTGGGGCGGCGATCGCATCACGTTCTTCCAGAAGGGTGACGAGGTGGCGCTGGCCACGCGCCTCCAGTTCGACCCGAACGGCGGCAAGCACGGCGCGCGGAGCTTCGACATCGTCAAGAAGGGCTTCGAGGACATGCTGGGCAAGCCCAAGCAGTCGAGCGAGGGCTTCGTGTGCTTCGAGCGCCCGGAGCTGGGTCCGCTCACCATCGCGCGCAAGGGCGACACCATGGTCGTCACCGCCGGGCCCACCAAGGTGGCGCAGAAGGTCTGGGCCTCGGCCAGCACCTGCGCGGTGGCCGCCAAGTGGAGCAAAGAGCTGGGCGAGTAGCTGGGGCCTGCCCCACCGACGTTCAGCGCACGGTTCGGGCGCGGGTGGCCACGGCGGTCTTGGTGACGGCGCGCGTCTTCGGCGCCTTCTTCTTGGCGGCGGCGGGGCCGACCTCGAGCATCTCGCCCCATACGCCGATGGCGGCCTGAACCTCGCGAAAGCCGTGGCCCGCTTCCGTTAGTGTGTATTCCACACGCACAGGCGGCCCCGGGAGGACCTTGCGGGCGACGATTCCTTGCTCGGCCAGCAGCTTGAGCCGCGCCGCGAGCATGCGGTCGCCGATGGGCGCGAGCTTCTGGGCGAGCTGACCGAAGCGCAGCGGCGGCCCCTCCAGCGCGGCCATGATGAGGCCATTCCAGGGCTTGGCGAGGATGGCCATGGCGAGCTGGAACTTAGGGCAAAGCTTCTGGAAACCGCGTGACATCGGGATGCATCGGAGGATACCACACCGGCACTTCCCTTCCGGAAGTAACTTGACTTAAAGGAAGGATTTGCTCAGATGCGCACCCGCCGGAGAGCCCTGCCTCTCCAAGGAGATATTCGATGAACGCCTTTCGATTGAGCCCCCTGTTTGTGACGATGCTGACCGCCGGCCTGCTTTCCGCGGGTTGCGACGAGCAGAAGACCGGTGGCACCGCGCCCTCGGCCACCACCCAGGCGGTTCCGCCGGCGACCACCGCCACCACCGCGACCTCTGCCGCCGCCAGCGCGAGCGCCTCGGTCGCCGCCAAGCCGGCCACCCCGGCCCTGCCCCCGGCCGACTACGACTTCGACGTCGCCCACAGCAAGATCGGCTTCACCGTGAAGCACGCCATGGTGTCCACCGCCCACGGCGCCTTCAAGAAGTTCACCGGCACCGTGCACATCGACGAGACCGACCTCACCAAGACGGTCGTGAACCTCGACATCGAGACCGACAGCATCGACACCGCCGAAGCGAAGCGCGACACGCACCTGAAGAGCCCCGAGTTCTTCGACGTGAAGAAGTTCCCCAAGATGACCTTCAAGTCGAAGACCGTCGAGCGCTCCGGCGACGGCTACAAGGTCACCGGCGACCTCACCATCAAGGACGTGACCAAGCCGGTCACCCTCACCCTCGACGCGCTCTCGCCGGAAGTGAAGGATCCCTGGGGCGGACTCCGCCGCGGCACCCACGCGGCCGGCACTCTGAACCGCACCGACTTCGGTCTCAAGTGGAACGCGGCCCTCGAAGCGGGCGGCGTCATGGTCTCGGAAGAGGTCAAGCTCGACATCGACATCGAGCTCACCAAGAAGAAGGACGCCACCGCGGCCGGCTCGGCTTCGGCTTCTGCTTCGGCAGCTGCCACCGCGGCGCCTTCGGCCTCGGCCGCTCCCAAGAAGTAAGCTCGTCACTCCGTTTCCGGCGCCGCGCGGTTCGTCCGTCGCGGCGCTCGGCTTTTTGTGGGCCGACGCACGCGCGCGGTTGATACAGATAGAAGTCATGAACCACTTCGAAGTTCCCGAGGATCTGATCCACAAGGTGGCCTCGGGGTACGAGGGCGCCGAGCGGGAGTTCTTCGTCCGGGTGTGGGGCGGCGGCATCGGCGTGTACGGCGCGCGCCTCGACGCCATCGGCTTCCAGGGCATGGCCAACGTGCTCGAGTGCGGCTTCGGCATGGGGACCTGGCTGTTCGCCCTGGCCCAGCGCAACACCTTCGTGGAAGGCATCGACTACGATCCGCGGCACATCGCCACCGCCCAGCAGATGATCACCGCCCTCGACCTGGGCGAGCGGGTGCGGGTGCAGCAGGGCACGGTGGAGAGCCTGCCCTACCCGGATGCCTCCTTCGACGCCGTCTTTTGCTACGGCGCGCTGTTCGCCACCGATGCCCGGCGCTCGCTGGGTGAGATGCGTCGTGTGCTGAAGCCCGGCGGGCGCGTGTACTTTACATCCAACGGCCTGGGCTGGTTCCTGCACATGTTGCTCGACGAAGAGGGCACCACTGCCGGGTACGTTCCGCGCGACGTGGCCATCCGCGCGCTGGCCAACACCCTCGACTACCTCGGCCGTGGCGTGCACCACCCCGGCGCACATCTGGCAATTCCGCCGGCGGTCATGCGCTCCTGGCTCGCCGCCGACTTCGATGAAGTGCGCTCCGGCCCCGAGGGATCGCTGCACGAGCCGGGGTCGCCGGCGCCTTCGTCGTTCTACCAGTTCAGCGAGGCCCACGGCCAAGACGCGGTGTACGAGGTGCTCGCGCGGCGCATCTCGAGCCCCGCGTAGGTTCTTTCCCTACGCCACGCTTCGTTGCCCCGGTGCGGCCAGCGCCGTATGCTGGAGGTCCATGGTCCGTCACCGACCCGGTGGGCGAACGGCTGTGGCCATCATGGCCGCGGCGTCGACCTGCGCGGCCTGCTCGATGCTGGTCGACCTTGCCTCGTTCACCGGGGGAGCGACGCCTGGGAGCGACGCCGGTTCCGACGCCGAAGCGCGGGTGCCGGAGGGCGACGCCGGCGGCACCGACGCAGGTCCCGACGTTCCTCGGATCCCGTTCTGCGCGGCGACCGACGCGGCGTTCTGCGACGACTTCGACGACGGCGACCTGGGCGCGACGTGGTCCGCCCGGACCGTGGACGACGCTTCGGTGCAGAGCAAGGACACCGCCCAGTTGCGATCGCCACCCGCGAGCTTCCTGGTGGCCGTGGCGCCGCGCAGCGGCGGCGTGGAGAGCTACTTCGAAAAGGACGTCGCCAAGAGCACCGAGCGGGCGGTGTGGGCCTTCGACGTGCGCATCGACACCACGAGCCTCGACACCCTTCGCGTCGCCACCTTTCGCCAGCCGGCGATCCCCGCCAAGGTGCGTGTGGTGCTCAACGGCACGCCCCAACGCTGGGGCCTCATGGAGGTCCTGGAGAACGCCGGGGAGGGAGGCGCCGACGTGGTCCGCACCACCACCTCGACGGTAGCCTTCACCACCAGCGTCTGGCACTCGGTCGCCCTCACCGTCGACCTCAAGGGGCGCACCACCCAGCTCACCGTCGACGGAACGCAGATCGTGAGCGCCACGCTGGCGTCGGCGTGGGTCGTGGGCAACGTCGAGGGCTATCTCGGCATCGGAAGCTTGAACAACCCGAAGAGCCGCTGGGAGATTCGCTACGACAACGCGCTCCTGACGCTGCAATAGCGTCGAGCC
>JABFRG010000764.1 GCA_013141295.1 Polyangiaceae bacterium | reverse complement strand
GGTTCCGGGGTTGGAGCTCCGGGCAAACGCCGGGCTCGCCTACGTGGGCCCTTCGTCGCTGCACGTCGACGGCGGCGCCCGCTACGCCTTGCCTTTGGCGCCCACGGTGCGTCTCTACGGGGGCCCGGAGCTCACCCTGGGCGTGTTCGCCCCCACCGGCGCCGATCAAACGCCGCGCTTTCTGGCGCGCGGTGCGCTGTTCCTCGCGCTCGGCATCGGCGAGCACGTGCAGATCGACGCCCTCGGCGAATTCTTTGCCGCCCCCGGTGGCAGCGGCGCCATTCTGCTCACCGGCGGCTCTGCCCGCGGCAGCGTCCGCTTCTGATCGCTCGCGCACGCGAAAGAGTGGAGCTTTGGGCCTCGGGCGGTAAGATGGCCTCCGTTTCTCGACCGTCCCATCAGGGCTCGTTCATCGTGGATGCTTCGCTCGTAAATCGAACGCCGGGGGATTCGGACCGGAGACCGGGGCGCTCGTGAGCGAACCGGCGGCCACCGAGCGCGTGCTCGCCACCCGGCGAGACACGGTTCGCCTGGGTCGCGACGTGGCGCGTGTGCTGCAGCCCGGGGATCTGGTGCTCCTGTTCGGCGAGCTCGGCGCGGGCAAGACGTTCCTGGCGCGCTCCATCCTGCGGGCGCTCGGCGTTCCCCGAGAGACGCCGGTGGCGAGCCCCACCTTCACCATCGTCCAGGAATACGAGACCTCCCGTGGGACGTTGCTCCACGTGGACCTCTACCGACTGCGAGACGGCGACATGGCGACCGAGCTCTCGCGGCTGGGGCTTCGCGAGCGCCGGGCCGAAGGTGCGCTGCTGGTGGTGGAGTGGGCCGACGACCACGAAGCGCGGTTGGGCGCCGTCGCGCTCGGCGTTTCGCTGCGCCTCGATGCCACTCCCCTCGGGCGGCGTGCTCGGTTGCACGGTCCGCGGGCGTCGGAGCTCCGGTGAAGCGCTTCCGCGCCCCCGCGCTCTGGCTCCTGGCCATCATCACCGTGCTCGGTCTGCTGGTTCAGGGGTACCGGCGCGGCGCGCGCACACCGCGGCCGGTGGGCGCCTCGGTGGCTGCCACCGCCAGCCAGGTGCGCTTCGTGGTCAATGGTGCAGAATACACGTTCAGCTGCACCACCAGCCTCCTCAGCATCCGCAGCAAAGCCGGCCTTCACGACGTGGCGCTGGCGGTGGCCACCCCCGACGGCGACGTGCCGCTCATGGCTCACGGGGCCGACGTGCAGCGAACCTCGGCCACCGAGGCGCGCATCGCGCTCGACCTCGAGGTGGGCGAGGATCGCTTCCTCGGAACCTTGGTGGTGCGCGCCGAAGGCGAAGGCGTCACGTTCTCCCTCGAAGGCGACGACACGCCGGCGCTCACCGCCACCGTGGATGCCGATCCTCGACGCACCTTCGTGCCCCAACACGGTCCGCTGCCGGAAGGGGAGTCCACCGCCGCGCGCATCTTCGTGGCCGACTTCGACGTGCCGCTGGGGTTCGCCGGCAAGACCGACATGCTCGATCTCCAGGTGCATCCCAAGGAGCCGGGCGAGACCTCGGAGCACATTCGCATGCAGGCCAAGGGCGCGCTGGCGGTGTTCGCCGCGCGCGACCCGAGCTCCCTCTGGCGCCCTCTCTTTCGCGGCATCGGCCTCACCACGTTTCCCCTGCGCGGGGTCGTCACCGGCGCCGCCAACGCCGCCGGACGTGCCGGAGGCGTTCGGGTATTCGGCCTCGACAGCGAGGGCCAACCGCGCCTGCAGACGCTCACCGCCGCCGATGGAACGTTCGCCCTGGAGGCGCCGGCCGAGGTGCTCGACTGGTACTCGGTGCTCGACGAGTCGCGGCAGAGTCGCATCGGTCGCTTCGTCCCCGGCGAGAACACCGGCGAGCTGCGCCTCGACATGGCTCCCGGCGGCACGCTCTCGGTGCGCATCCTCGACGCCGATACCGACCAACCACTCACGGCGCGCCTCATCGTGCACGGCATCGAAGGCACCTTCGACCCGTCCTTCGGGCCCGACTTCCGCGCCACCGGCGCCGGCTGCATCGTCGACGCGCTGCGCGGCGAGCTCACCACCGCGGTGCCTTCCGGCCGCTATCGCATCCTGGCCACCAAGGGCCTCGAGTACAGCCTCGACGGTCGCATCGTGGACGTCAAGCCGGGCGCTCTGGTCTCGCTGGTGCTCAAGCCGCGGCACGTGCTCGCGAGCCGGGGCGTGGTCGGGTGCGACCTGCACGTTCACGCGCGGCCCAGCTTCGATACCCTGGTCTCGCCGGAGGATCGTGTGCTGTCGCTGGTGGCCGCCGGCATCGACTTCGCGGTGCCGTCGGAGCACAACATCGTGGGCGACTATTCGTCGGCGCTCCGCGGCATGGACCTCACCGGTCGCCTGGCGTTCGTCCCCGGCGTGGAGGTGACGCCGTTCGCGCCCCGCTTCGGTCACTTCGGGGTCTTTCCCTGGGGCATCAACGCCAAGGTCCCACCCTACAAGAAGACCACGCCCGGGCAGATCTTCGATGCCGTTCGCCGCGACGGCGACAAGACCCGCGTGCTCCAGGTGAACCACCCGCGCATGGGCAAGCAGATCGGCTACTTCGAGGTGGAGCGCCTGGACTCCAAGACCGGTCGCCACGAGATGAAGGCGCGCATGGACTTCGACGCCCTCGAGGTGCTCAACGGCTACGAGATCAACGACTCGTCGGTGCCGGAGCGCGTGCTCGCCGACTACTACGGCCTCCTCAACCTGGGCCGCCGCTACGTGGCCACCGGGAGCAGCGACTCCCATCGCATCCTCTTCGGCTGGGCCGGCTATCCACGCACATTCGTGCATCTTGCACCCGAATCGGCGGGCGACACCGGCGCGCCCATCGATCCCATGGCGGTGGTGGCGGCCATCAAGAAGGGGCACGCCACCGTCTCGGCCGGACCGGTGGTCGACATGCGCATCGACGAGGTGTCCTCCGGCGATACCTACCTCGGCCCGGTCGGCGAGATCCATCCGCACGTGCGGGTGACGGCGGCGCCCTGGGTGGACGTGACCGAGCTGCAGATCGTGGTCAACGGACGCATCGTCGTGCGGAAGCAGGTGCCTCGCCGTCCGCTGCGCTTCGGACCCGAGCTCGGGACCCTGGAGGAGGCCATCGCGCGCACGGTGCGCCTGGAAGAGGACATCGCGGTGACGCTGCTCCCCACCGACACCTGGATGCTGGCCGTGGTGCGCGGCGAGACCAAGCTCGACGAGTACCTCCCCTGGACCCCCATCAAGCCCATCGCGTTCACCAACCCCATCTGGCTCGGGAAGAAGCCATGAGCCACTCCCGCGAGCGAGAGCTGGCCTGGCTGGAGGAGGCGGTGGTGCCCGGCTCCGTGGTGGCCATCGTAGGGCCGCCCGGCATGGGGACGTCCTGGTTGGCCCGCACCTTCGCTGCGCGTCGCCGGGCTGCCGGAGCCATGGTGCCCGACATCTTCGATGGCGCGGGTGCGCTCGCCGGTGTGGTGGTCCGCCTGCGGGACGGGGACCGGCCGGCTTCGGGGGCAGCGTGGCTCCTCGCGACGCCGGCGCCCATCGTCGGCGCTTCAGCGGACCTGGTTCTCGGACCGCTCTCGGAGAGTGAGGCGGCCCGTGTCTTCGTGGAAGGCGCGGAGCTTCAGTGGCCGCGCGACCGCAGCGTGGGCGACCGCATCGCCCGTACGCTGGGGCGAGAGCCGTGGGCCATCGTGGCGGCCGCGCAGCTCGCCAAGAGCGCAGGGCTCTCTGCGCTCGAGAAGCGCCTTTCCGATTCAGCAGCACACTTTCTCGACGCCATGCGCGAGGCATTGGGGGCGCACCAAGACGCGCTAGCACCGGACGAGAGAGAGGTGCTCCTGTGGGCTGCGGCGGCACGTGGGCCGGTCACCTTCGACATCCTCGAGTCGGCGGTCGACGAGGCGCGGGTGCCCGATGTTCTGGCCGCGGTTCTCGCACTTCTCGGCCGCGGGCTCCTGCGACGCGGATCGCGCCATGGCGTCGTGTGGTTCGCGCCCACCTGGGCGGTTGCCGAGGTGATGCGGAGCACGGCGGGCGATCTGGCGCATCGGCGAGCGGGCGTCCGGGCCGCGTGGGCGGAGCGTGCACGAGAGCTCGCGTCGCTCGCCTACGGACCCGACGCGTCGCGCGTGCTCACCGAGCTCGGGGTAGCGATCCCGGACGCCGAGGCATGGGTCATCGAAGAGCCGAGCGCAGCTGCGGCAGGCTTGTTCGTGGGGCTCACCGACGCGATCTTCTTCGACGGCGCCCAGGAGGATCCATCGGCGCCGTTCGCGGGTGGTCGATCGCCGGCATTTGCCGCGGCGGTCGCGTGCGCCGACGCCACCCAGGACGACTTGCTGGCGGCGCGCACTCGCTGCGCCGCCTCGCGCGCGCGGCTCGAAGAGGGCGAGCCCGACGTGGCCCTCGATCTGGCCGACGCCGCCCGGCAACGGAGCACCTCCACGGACGACGCTTCGTTGCTCGGCGAGTGCGAGCGTCGTCGCGGCTGGGCGCTCATGGCCCTGGGGCGCGCAGCGGAGGCGGCCGAGGCCTTCGAAGCGGCGCGCACGCTCGCGGAGTCGACCTCGGACTTGCGCGGTGAGGCCGATGCGCTCGCGGGCGGCGGTATGCTGGCGCTGCTGGCAGGCGATCCGGGTAAGGCGGAGGGGGCGCTGCGCTCCTCGCTGGCCATCCACGAGGTCGCTCAGGACGCGCCCCGCGCCGCCGCCGTGCGCGGCATGATGGAGCTCTTGCCGACGCGTGGCGCACCGACCGAAGAGGAGCTCTCCGCGCGCCGTACGTCGCTGCAAGCCGACCTGACGCGAGCCCGCGCGGGCGGCGTCCGCATGCGCGAGGCGCTGGCGCTGGCCAAGCTCGCCCTCCTCTCGCGCGCCCACGGCGCAACCGACGATGCCGCGAGGCTCGAGGCGGAGGCCCGGGTCGCGCTTCGACTGGTGGGGCCCGCCGTTTCGCCCCAGCTCCCGGAGTACGGCGCCGCCTCCGAGGGCGCGCGTTCCTATCGCTTGGGACCGCAGGCAGAGACCCTGACGCTGCCCGATGGTCCAACCCACTCGCTCACCCGCCATGGAGCACTCAAGCGGGTGCTCTGGGCGCTCGCCCTGCGGCACCGTGAACGGCCTGGTGTGCCGTACTCCATGACAGAGCTGGTCGAGGCCGGCTGGCCCGGTGAGAAGATGAAGCACGAGGCTGCTTCGCTTCGCGTGTACACCACCATCCGGCGGCTGCGGAAGCTCGGCCTGGAGTCGGTGTTGCTCACCCGCGACGATGGCTATTTGCTCGATCCGGTGGCGGAATTCGTCATCGAAATGGCGCACTGAACCGCCGTCAGCGCGTGTCAGGGCATGTTCGTTGCCGCACGCCGCGAAGCCGCGCACGGTGGTCGCATGTCATCGACGTTCTCGCTCACGCGTCTTCGCTCCTCTGCGGGCAGCATCGCAGTTGCCGTGCTGCTGTTGGTCATCGCCGTCCGGCCCGTGCGCGCCGCAGACAGCGCCGACGAGCACGATCAGTTCCGGCGGGAAGTGTTCGCCTGCGAAGGCGCAGTGGCCCATCTCGCCGACTGCTGCCCGAGCTTCGAGCCCAAGCGGATCGCGTGCAGCTACGACTACGAGTTCAACGCCGGGTGCGAGTCTCCGGACACCAGTCAGTGGCAGTACCCTGCGATCACCGAACCGCAAGCCCAATGCATCTTGAGTTCGAGCTGCGAACAGATCCGGAGCACGGGGATGTGTGCGCGCGCGCAGTTGCTCCAGCCGCCGAGGGGCTCGAGCTCACGCGACAGGCACTCGAGCCCAGATTCCGGGGACTACATGCAGGGAACGGACGCGGGAACGGTGTGCCCGTGAGGCGGTGGGGCCTGGCGTTCGGGTTCACCACGCTCGCAGCGAGCCTCTT
>JABFRG010000416.1 GCA_013141295.1 Polyangiaceae bacterium | reverse complement strand
GCTTGGTCGGGAGCTTCGGCGTGACGCTGCCGTTCGCGATTCACATCACCAACGTCGAGACCGCGCGACGGAACCTGGACGGCGACGCACTCGCGAGCTGGGCGCAGCGACGTCTCCGCGCCGGGGACTCTCTCGACGCCGAGGGAGAGCAGTGGCTGCGCGATGCCGAACGGAGCGGACGCGAGGGGACCGCGACCTTGCTCGACGCGATCCTCGACGAGCTTCGCCCCTACGGCGCGACGGTGAGCGGAACGCTTCGATAGCGCGACGCTTGGCTTCTGGGGAAGAGCGCCGTCCGCCTACCGCGCCAGCGGGAGCACCTTCTCGAGATACGCGCTCATGCACCCAGGCAGGCTGGTGTGGTGCGTCCCCGGCATCCGGCGCACTTCGACGACCGCGGTTCGCCCGGGCACGCTCGTTCGCTCGAGGTTGGCCGCGCCACGCAGAACGAGAACGTCCTCGGTGCCCACGCAGGCGAAGTGCGACTGCTGGATGTCGGCGGGGAACGACGCGAAGGAGCGGAGCAGGCGTTCTTCCGGCGTGTCTTGAAAAGGGAACGTCGTGTGGTCGAACAGATCGGGAAGGTACGTGCCGCCTGCGCTGCCGGTGTAGGCGACCTTCGGCTCGGCCGAGAGGGAGACCAGGCCGGCGAGCATCCCGCCCGCGCTGTGACCGAACACGAATACACGGGCGGGGTCGATGCCCGGCAGGGCGCGGCCAAAGGCGACGGCGGCCTTTGCATCGTCAAGCTCGCCATAGCCGTGCTCGAACTCGCCGGGGTTGCCGTTCTCGCCCCGGAGCGCGGGCGTCCAGATGGCGAAGCCAGCGTCCGCGAACGGATCGCATGCGTCGACGTCGTCCGCCCCCAGCGCGTAGCCGCCATGCAGGTACACCAGGAGAGGCGCCCCTGCCGCACGGGTGAGCGAGGCGTTCGCGGCGGGGGAGTAGAGGCCTTTCAACGTGAGCCCGGAAGACGAATAGGTTACCACCTTGGCGGCCCCCGACCGCGGCCACGGCTCGTACTCCTGCGGCGACGGCCCGTGCACGAGCAGGTGCGTTCGGTGCGCTGCCCGCATCTCCGCGAACGACTTGGTGGGCGTGGGTACAGCCGCCGTCGATACCGCCGCGGGTTCACCGCGCGTGGAGCGATTGCTGGCGTTCGATCGCGGTCGGCAGCCAGCGAGCGCAAGGAGCACAGCCAGCGCAACGATCGTAGAGCGCCCCGTGAGCGCGTGGGCCCAGCCGCCCTCCCCTACATGCTTCATGGGGCGGAAGCTTTGCCTGGGCGAACGCGTGCCGTCAACGGGGATGCGAACAGGTCGCAATTTGCCGCGCGGCGTGCGCTGGGCTAAGCCGTCGCAATGACATCGCGCTGGGGCTCCGAGTCTTGCTCCGCGGATGCAGCAACCTGTAAGCCGCTCGTACGAGTCCGAATCGAGGCGGAGCGAGTCGACACACCATGCCGCGTACCGCATTCACCCCCGCCGACATCGAAGCGCGCATCCGCGAGAGTCTTCCCGCCGACGAGGGCGGCGACGCCGACGAGATGCGCCTCGCTGAGCTGGTCCACGAGCTCGAGGCTGCCGGGCCGTCTCTCGAGCAAGCGACCGCCATCCTTCGAGCCATCGGCGCCGCCCCGCCGTTCACGCACTTTGGCGACCCGGGCCCGCTGGTGCACTTCGTCGAGTCAGTCCCCGGCTACGAGCACGACCTCTATCGCGCGGCGCGGGCGACGCCCACCGCGCACCTGCTCTGGATGCTCCAGCGACGAGCCAATGCTGGAGACGCCGAGTCCCTCGCCATCATCCGGGAGTACGCTGTCAGCGAGGACATGCCCGGACAGCTGCGCGAACGGGCTGAGTCGTTCCTCGCTCGGTAGACCGCAGACCTTGAAAACCCGGCAAATTTGCGGCATCGTACGTGCACGATGAGGGGGCTACTTCGATGAATCCGGATTTCGCAATCGCCATGAAGCGGAAGACCGCGGCGGAGCTCCTCGACATCGTCGAGTGCACGACCGACGAGTGGCATCCGGACGCCATCAAGGCCGCCCGAGTCGAGCTCCTGGCACGGGACAGGGACGAGGTGTACGCGGAGGTCGCGGAGCCCCCGGTGCTCCCCAACGCGCGAGATGCGCGCGGCCTCATGCCCCGGATGTTCCTCTTGCTCGTCATCGCGGGCGCAGTGTTTCAGGTGCTCTCGCACCGGTTTGGCTGCCAGGAGGCCCAGGGCCAAGGGAAGCCCGGCACCGTCGAGCGACGATGACTTCACGCTTCGCAGACGCCATGAAGCGGCAGACCGACGCGGAGCTGCGCGACATCGCCGCGTGCGCCACCGACGAGTGGCATCCGGACTCCATCGCGGCCGCGCGGGCGGAGCTGGCCGCGCGGGGCGTGCCCGAGGTGGACGGCACGCCGCCCGAGAGCCCAGCGAAGATCCGGGCGCGCGACTTTGACGCACACTTCTGGATGAGCCTGTTTCTCCCAGGCATCGGCGTCATCTTCGCGTGGCGAGCGGCGGCGAAGTTCGCGCGGCAGGGCAATCACAAGCGCGCAGGCGAGATCAAGCGGGTGGCGCTGATGGGGGCCGGTGCCGGCCTCGTTCTTGGCATGGTGGTGCGCGCGTTCTCCTGCTGAATCCCGCCGCGACCTGTTGCAGGCTCCGCCGAAACCCGGCATCCTCAATCTACGATGAGGGGGCTCCTTTGATGAAGGTTGGGTATCGGCTGCTCGCGCTCGGTGCACTGGTGGTCGCGACGACGGCGTCGTGCGGTGCGATCCAGGATGCGCCTCCGTCGCCCGACGCGTCGGTAGCGGATGCCGGGGACGCCGGGAACGCGGCGGACACGTCCGAGGACGCGGCCATCGACAGCTCGTGCGTGAAGCTGAAGATGCTCGAATCGCGCGAGGTGACGCCGGCGGGGCAGAACATGTTCTTCCTCGCGCAGAACTGCGCCGGGCAGGCGCTCAGCAAGATTGATTTCGGGCGCTTCGAGGTGACCGAGGACGGCGCGCCGATACCCGCGCACGGGTTCGTGACGCACCTGCCGCTGGGGCAGCAGGATACGTTCGTGACGCTGGTGGTCGACGCGAGCGCGCAGTCGGCGTCGTATCGACCACAGCTCATCACAGCGCTGCGGGGCTTCGTCGACGCGGTGACGGCTCGGGATGGGCGGGTGCGGTTCTCCATCGTCCCGTTCGGGGGCGCTGTCCACGCCGAGATTGCCTCTTCGGATCTCGACGCCGCGCGGGTGAAGGCGCGGCTCGACCTGCTCTCGGGCCTGGTGGTTGAGGATCCGGCGCGCGCCGACCTGTTTCAAAGCATCCTCTACGGCATCGGCACCACCGAGAGCCTCGCGCAGGACCTGAATGCGCGGAACATGGGCGGCTCCCTCAGCTCGCGCTACGTGGTCGCCTTCAGCAGCGGCGCAGACACGGCCAAGCATGCGCCTGCGAGCGAGGTGGCGACCCGCCTCCAGCAGGATTCGACGTCGTCGTTCGGCGTGGTGATGAAGAGCGCCGACTACAGCGCCGCAGCTGCCGCGGACTTGGCGAAGGTCGCACCGCGCGGGGTGCGTGAGCTTGCCGGCCCGCAAGATCTGGCCACGACCTTCCAGTCGCTCGGGCGCCAGATTCGCGACGAGATGGACGCACTCTACCTGTTCGCGTATTGCCCCGTTGCTCGCGGCGGAAAGCACACCGTGCGCGTGAGCATGCGAGCGCCCACGGTCACGCAAGTTGCTGCCGAGGCCACGTTCTCGACCGATCCCCTTCCCTCCGCGTGCAACGCAGGAACCCTCCGGTGCGGATCGCGTCAGGAGTGCGGCGGTCCGAGCTGCGGCACCTGCGACGATCGGGTCGCGAAATGCGACGGAACCAAGTGCATCGACCACTGCGTCACGCAGGTCGTGTGCGACAACTCGACGATCACGACGTCGCTGGGCTACGACCGCGTGTGCCCGAGCTCGCCCACGCGCACCCCCTGCGCCGGCGAATGCGTCGACACCACCCGCGACATCGAGAACTGCGGCAAGTGCAACGGCCACTGCGGATCCAGCTACGCCACGTGCACGGGAGCGACGCCGGTGTGCGGATGCCCCGAAGGCCGTTGTCCGGACCCCGTCGCCACCCGGCAACCCGCCGTGGTCCGAATGGTCCTCGGATCCACGCACGTGTACTTCGTCGGCAGCGATGCGGACTTCGGCATTCGCCGGGTCCCACTCGGCGGCGGCACCGTGACGGTCCTCAAGACCAGCTCCGAGTGTGCGGCAGCGGGGCTTGCGCTGAGCCCCACCAGCGTACTTGCCACGTGCGATAGGTCGCTGATCACGTTCCCCTTGGCGGGCGGCCCCACGGTGACGTTGCATACGCACCCGACGGAACGCCTGACGTGGCTTGCGGAGCCCGATGCGACCCACGCGTATTTCACGTACGGGTCGGGCGCGGTGATGCGGGTTCCACTCGTGGGCGGCGCGGCGGAGACCCTCGCGCCATCGCCCGGTGGAACCGGAACCGGCTGGCTCCTTCGGGTGGGCACGCGCCTGTTCTGGGCCGATCGCCAGTCTGCATCCATCCAGACGATGCCCGTCACGGGTGGCTCGCCCACCACCTTCGTCCCGGCGACCGGATCCCTGACCGGAATGTGGAGCGACGGCACCTGGGTGTACTGGAGCACCGGAATCGGCGCCGTGAGTCGCGCGCCCGTCACGGGGGGTGCCGCGAGCTCGATCTGGGCTGGGTCGGGAACGGACAACTCGATGACCACGTCCGATAGCGCGAATATCTACTACACGACGCGGGACGCGATGGGCCTCGATACCCTCTTTCGTCGTCCCATCGGCGGCGCCGCATCCACGCAGCTCGCGTCGGGTCTCCAGGTGAACCAGGTCCGCGTCGACGGCACGCACGTATACGTGGCCACGGGCGCCGTCACAAATCCGCGCGGGACCATTCTTCGGGTACCCAAGTAGCAGCTGCGGGTCCGAGGCACGAAATTGACCATGGCGCCGCCCGCGACGGGCCCGGAAGCTACCCGGCACATGCACATCTATTCCGAACATGCGCAGCGGATGCATTGGCGGGTCTTCGACCCGACGGACGTGGTCTGCTGGGTTCCGCTCGCCGAGGGCGATCTCGGGCCCGGAGACTCACACGAATTCAACCACGGTCAAGGCCGGTTCAAGCTCGACGCGAGCGCGGGCGGGCAGCCGCTCACCTCCGCCGGAACCGTGTTCGAGAACGCCTCCACGTTCCTGTACACGGCAAACAGCGAATTCAAATCGTGGAACAAGCTCTCGTTCAACCACGCACCCAGGCCTTTCTCGCCCGCCCAGGTCGGGCACGTCCTCGATGCCCTCGAACGCATCGCCACCCATCTGGGTAGTTGTAGCCTGCCACAGTCCACGGTGCGCGCGCTGGCTTCCAAGATCGATTCGGGCATCGAGATCAGCCAGGGGCCGCTCGGGCCGAGCACGTGGGCCGAAGCGCGCATCGGAGGCACCACCATCGAGCTCAACGAAGCCTCAGCCTGGACGAGCGCCCGATTGCCGGCGCTCGCGGCCGTCCTCGCGCACGAGATGATTCACCTCATCGGCGAAGACCATGCAGGACTGACGCCCCAGCAGTATCTCACCTCGCACTTTCACGTCTTCGAGCTCTGCTTCCCGTGAAGCGCCAACGGGGCGCTTGAGGGAGCGCCTTCCTGCGCGCGCGGCCGCCACTCCAGCTCCTTCACCTCCATCAGCGCGGCCCGCTGGGTCGGTCCGAGCCTCCGGACTTCGAGCCGCCGCCGCTGCTACCACCGCCAGACTTCGAGCCACTGCTACCGCCACCGGACTTCGAACCACCGCCGCCGCTGCTACCGCCACCGGCTCGTCCGCTGTCGGCGCCACCGCCGCCACCGCCACCGCTGCTGCTACCAC